>JBBIVF010000018.1:16518-19103 GCA_037439845.1 Candidatus Woesearchaeota archaeon | reverse complement strand
ATCAGACACTAGCAGCCACACGAGGGGGCATTGGACCAGCAGTGATAAATTCAATGAACGAACTTTCATCCAAACTTACTTTCATCTACAATATGCTCACTACTTTGAAGAAAGAGATAACTGAAGCCATAAAAGGATACTTTAATGAGGTTTCGCAGAGTGTAAATTCTACACTAGACAAGAATCTTGGTGATCTTTATGCAAAAATGGATACATTGAATAAGAATTTGATAAGTATAAATGATTTTCTTAACAAAAACACTGTTCTTAATGGAACTGATATAGCAAACATAAGACAATCCATCAATGAGTTGATAAAAGTGTATAAAACCGAAGTTAGGGTTTTTGAAGAGCAGAATCAATATCTCCAAGAAACTTTAAAAGAAATTCGTGATAAAATACTTTCAATAGAAAGCAGGATGAAATAAATTCTAAATTAGCTCCTCCAAATCAGGATATTCCTGAGCGATTTCTTTTTCTTCTTCCTTCTCTTCTTCTTCCTCTTCTTTTTTCTGGAAAAGCTGTTTTAGTTTCTCTGACTTTGACATTAACTTGAAATCAGGATAATTCTGATAATTACGATAAAAAATCTCTGCTTTCTCATTAAGAAACTCTTCTTGCCTCTCAAGTTTTTTCTTGTCAAATTCATCTACTTCAGGCGAGATTGTATCTTCTACCTTATCATAAAGGAGGTAATATTTTGTCTTGAAAATATAATTCTTTATTATGGGCAGTAATTCTTCCTTTCTTTTTTTTTCAGGCATATCGTTGTAGAATCTATCTATTATTTGAAGAAGCAAGATGTCTGTATCTCTTGAATGAAAATCCAATCCATGCATACCTACAAAACCATGTTTTCGGGCAAATTCATCCCAAGAATGAGATGATTTAGCTTCATCAACTTTTTTTGCAGCATTGCTGTTTGGCGTTTTGATAAAAATATGCTCTCTTTCATAAGGATAATAAGTTTCTATCCATCTGACATTCAACTCATCACACATCTTCTTAAAATGTCTCTTATTTAATGCTTTTTTGTCAGGATCTGGTTTAGTATTGTCCCATCTTATTTTATCAAGGTGTGATATTCCTATTTTTGCTCCAATTTCTAGAAAGGCATCAGTAACTTTCTTTGCAGAGGGCCTATTTTCAAGAGGTATGCCTTTTGCATTAAGGTTTTTAGTATCGAGATATTTGTCAAAAGCCTCTTGCCTTTCCTTGACAAGACCATATTTTTCAAGATAGTTTGCAATGTGGTTTCTTGATATTACTGCATTGTTGTATATCTCTGCGTTTAGTATGGGTGCCAAGACAGGCAATTTTATTCCTTTTTCTTCCTGAAGCACATATTTCTTGATGTCGTCCAAAGTTATTTTCTTTCCCAGCTCTTTTGACAAGTAAGCTAGTATTAATGTATTCCTCTTCTCTCTGGACTCAAATACATCTTTCTTCAGGAGATCATAGACAGGGCCTTCAAAAAGTGCTGATGGGCTTATGTTTGTTATTAAGAGCTCGAAAAGTACTGGATTTTTTGTTGAGTACTCTTCTATGAAATGCTGTACTTTTATCTCTGAGCTGAGCATGAAATAAACTCGATTCTCATCACTATATTTTTTTAGGTCTGTATCGATGAATTCAACAAGAGGTATGTAAAGATTCTTTTTATGGATAGGATAAATTGTATCATGGTCAGAAGGGCTTATGATGAGTTTTTTATTTTTTAGAAGATTGGGAAGACATTTTTTATATGTTTCAACAAGTTCTTGTAATGTTTCCTTGCCATCAGATATCAAAGTATGATTATGCAATGAAACTACATCTTCATCTCCTATATAGTTAAGGATTTTCTCATTAATAAAAAGTTCATTCCATTTATTGCTTTGTTCGCTCATTTTTTTCAACCAAGAACTATTAATGGAGAAATTAAATCGATTTTAAAATATTTTTCTTTTCTCAAAAATAAGATTAAATAAATTATTTTCTATATAAACAATATCATTCTAATTTATTTCAGTCCAATTATTCCAAGATAACCGAGTCATAAGTTATTCTTGAAATCTCATGAACTTCCTGGACCAAATTCCGAATCTTGTCTATCACATTGAATATCCATTCTTCTTTTTTGTATTTCTGCAGAAACTCATCTGCCTTGTCTAGCAACATTCCCTTTTCTGAAGCAGCTTCAAAACTAAGCTTGATGTTATTATTAAAAACTGATTTTATCGACATATCATATTGCTTTTCTATGTTAGTTATCATTGCCTTGAAATCAGCGAATGCACTTTTGCTGCATTCCTTGGTAGAAAATTCCTTTGCTATTCTTTTAATTTGATCTCCCATATCCTCTAGTGACATTGCTAAAATGTATGATTTCAGAAATTCATAGTTCGTCATGTTAAATCTTTTTGCTATAGAGGGATTGTGCAATGCCAATTTGATGGTTCTGATAACAAGAAATTCTATCTTGTTCAGATCATTGTCTCTGTTGTATATATTGGTAAAAACTTCTTTTGTCGGATTCTTCTTTATATCCATTAACATTGACCTGATAAGATGATCCATTTTTCTTATGAGATTATCAATCGACA
>JBBIVF010000018.1:7903-16508 GCA_037439845.1 Candidatus Woesearchaeota archaeon | reverse complement strand
TCTATGTTTAGATAATCTTTCGCAGTGATATTGTTTGAAGAGACTTCAATAACCTCCAATGCAATAAGATTAGATATTATGTTCTTTATCTCGTTCTCATATTCAATCACTCCTTCTCCCTTTATGATTATCCTTGATGCATTGGCCATATAACCCGCCACTATCTCTCTTTTTAGGTGCCACACATCAACATCTTTAGGACAGTTTATCTCGTATAGAATCTCTTTTTTGCTGATTTCCTTTATTCTAGGAGACAAGACAAGATCATTCCCTGTTTGCTCTAAATACACTAAATCTCCTTTTTTTAAACTATTGGAGCTTATCCATTCCTTAGGAAGAGAAATAACAAATGAACTTTTGCCAAATCCGATAATTTTTCTATAATCCATTTTCAAAACCCCCTGATAATTATTAATAAGATATATTTTATATATAATATATAGAAAAAGTATATATATATAAATATTTACCTTTAAAGTAGTTCGGGGGATTTGTATGAAACTAAAATCTAATGTAATTAAAAAAACAGTAAAGGAAAATCTTCCAGAGGAAGAGGTATCTTCTTTTGAAGAGGCCTTGAAAAAAGGCTGGAGCTCAAAATCATAATTGCTTCTTTGGTTGTACGAAAAACGTCTTAGCGGTCCTCGGGAAACTGAGGGCCGTGAATTTTTCTTTTAATACAAGGTCAATAGAAGTTTAGATAGCAAGGTTTTTATAATCTATATGATTAAGACAAACTATGCTTCAGAAAAAATCAATTTCACTAGAAGAACATGAGAAAATAGTCAAAATTCTGCAGGACGCATTAAAAAGAAAAGATAAAGAGATCGAAGAGCTCAAGAAAGAGAATAACTTAGCTGTCCAGACAGCATTAAAACAGGCAAGCAAGAATGAATGTATAATGAAGGAATTAGAGAAATTAAAGGAAGAGAACAAAAAGCTAAGAGGTAATTGAACAAACAAAATTTAAGAATTAGAATTTAAGAATTAGAATTTAAGATATCTCACCACTTTAGCAAGATCTTTTTCTTGGATGAAAACAAGCACCTCCTTTGAGAGAGATATGAGGTCCACGATATTTACATTATTGTCATAGAATATATTTGTGAAATAGGATAAAGCGCCGAATGTCTTAGAGAAATCATGAGGAAAATGCAATGTTATCTGACAAAGGTTCTCTATATATGTTGAATCCTTGAATACCTTTCTTAATTCTTTAAGATTATTCATATCAGAAACAAGAGTTACATATTTTTCTCCCTCAATTGTCTTTATGTCAAATAACCTAATATTATTCATATTTTGCAAATAGTCGTCTTTATCCACAGAAAAAAGCACTTTTTTGTTCTGGATGTCTATTTTTATTTCTGAGACATATTTGGAAATTGTTGCTATCTCTTTCTTTGACTCTTTCAATTTATCAGAAACTCTTCTGCACGCGACCAGAATTGCATCAAAATCTTTAGGTCTGAATACTCCTAGCTCAGCTGCTATTGTTCTTGCCAATTTAGAATAATTTATTATATTTTTTTTCAGCCCTTCTATGACAAAAGGATGTGCGAATATATAATCTGTAGCAGTCTGCGTTATATTCATTCCCTCTCACCTACTCCACTTTCAGCGACTTAATTTCACCTGCTTAACTAATTTCCACCTTGAAATTAGAAATCATCCTTACCAAGTTTTGACTTAATTCAATTGTTGAAATGTCGAAATACTCCGACAATTTTGCCTGATATTCCATAAAACCCCAACCCTAATCAAAAGGCTTTTTTTCCTTTTGATAAAAATGAATTTGTTGAAACCTGATCATATCTCTCGATGCAGTTTATCAGGCTCCTATTTCTCTCGAAATTAAACTTCGACCATTCGTATGCGTTCTTTATAACCCTGTAAGCACAACTTTTTCTGGCCATCTTCAGCTCCTAGACTTTCTCTAATATATAAATGTTTTGTTTAGGACATTTTTGTCTATTTTTTGTTTTTACATAAAATCAGGCCAAAAAATATATAAATTATCCTTATTTTAGAGAATTAGGATTAAAATAGCCTATATCTCCTTACTCAACCAAACAACAAATTCAACAAACCTCTCTTACGACATTCTCAAAACAATTGGCTCTTTCAACACTCAAGTCATCAATTCTATTGTCTTCTCAGTAGGAGGTTTTATTGGAATCAACATTATTTTTCAGATTCTAAACTATTATATCAGAAGAAAAGAGCTGAAATACCTAATAGACATCAAGAACATACTTCTTGAGATAAAAAACAAGACAGGAATAAAAAAATCTAAAAAGAGAAGATAAATATTTTTTCTTATGAGAACAATAAATATAGAAGATGCAGCCAAGCATCTAGAAAATAAAAGCATTATCTTCATAGACACAAGAACACCTTCTGAGTTTGAAGAAGCTCATATTCCAGGAGCAATTAATATCCCTCTCTTCACTGATGATGAAAGAGCTTTAATAGGAACAATTTATCATAAAGAAAGCAAAGAAAAGGCAATGGAAATAGGGGTCAAGATTTTTGGTGAGAGATTAAATGAGTATCTTGAGGAATATTCAAAATACAAAAACAAAACCCTTATAATATATTGTTGGAGAGGTGGAATGAGGAGCAAGGCAATAACATCTTTTCTGGATTCTTTAGGATATAATGTAATGCAGCTAGAAGGTGGCCACAAAGCTTTCAGAAATTACATTATAGATAAACTAAAGAATTATGAGTTCAAGCCCAGACTGATAATCATTTATGGCCCTACAGGCTCAAATAAGACAAAACTAATTAACGATCTGTATCCACACATTGACCTTGAGGGACTTGCTCAGCATCGCTCCTCTCTTTTCGGAGCAGTGGGATTAACACCAAGAAAACAAAAGATGTTCGAATCATTGCTTTTCATTGAGCTCGAGAAGCTCAAGCATGAGAAATTCGTATTCATCGAAGGGGAATCAAGAAAAATAGGGGACACGATAATACCTGAGTTTCTGTTCAAGGCAATGAAGAATTCGATAAAAGTAAGAGGAGTCTGGTCATTAGAGAGAAGAGCAAAGAACATCGTCGAGGAGTATTTTGATAACGATGAAAAGATAAGGCAGATATCAGAAGTCATAAAACATCTTACAAAATTCATTGGCCACAAAAAAGTAGAAGAGTTGCTGAAACTTATGGAGAAGAAAGAATATTATCAAGTTGCATCAATCTTACTGCGTGATTATTACGATATAAAATATGGACATACCATAAACAGCATGGAATATGAACTTGAGGTGGAGACAGAAGACCTTGCTCAGGCAAAAAAGAAAATTATGGATTTTGCTAAAAATATTATTTCTCATTGAGTTTCTTCTTCAAAACATTATAAGACATCTTTATTTTCTCAAACCCATTCAAGAATTTTTCTTTTTGCCAAGCATTAAACGTGGTTTTATCCTTTAATGTTTCTATCTCCTTTATTGTCTGGTCAAAAGCATGCCAGTACTCTGGATTTGAAGTCATATCAAAGAGTTCCTTAACAATGTATGCACACATCAACTTGTCAAGCAAATATGCACCCCACAACTCAAATGATTTAAGCAAATTCTCATAAGCCTGCTTAAGGTGCAACAATTTGCTGTCTTCTTCAGAATAGCAGGATATTTGATAATGTATTTTCGCTAATTTAGAGAAGTGATTTATCTCAAAAGTGTCGCTTTTCAGCTCTGAGAGGGAATTTCTCCTCTTCAAAGCCATATTATAATAATGCATTTTTCTTTTAAAGTTCTTATCATATTTTTTTGCAAGCCTGTAATAAGCATCAGATAATATTTCAATAATGTAGTTTTTCCTGAATTCCACATCAAACCTCAGGGCTTTCTCAAGATTTATCACTGATTTTCTAAGAGAGTATTTTGAATTATGTAACTTTCTCATATTTTTTGCAGCAAAATATTCGCTTATTCCAAGGTTCTTATAACAGTGAAACTTAAACTCATCACTAAAGGATTTTTCAACTATTTGAGACAATATGTGATTTAAATAGAAAATCTTTTCGAACAACAACGCAGGAACTTCAGGCTTGTGTATATCAAATTGCACTTTATAAAGCACGGTAACATCAGGCAAACCATCTTTATATTTGTTCTTGATGTTCTGGACCACAATATTTTTTATGTCTTCATTAAGTTTATATTTCTCCAATAATATGTGATTCACTTCGTCTTCTAGGTTGTCCATAATCAAAGCTAATCCGATTTCATTTTTAAATATTATTTTTCTATTCAGTTTTTTTTGGACCTGTCACTAACACGTTAGAATTAATTGCCATATTAAAAAGAATAAATATTTATATCCTCTCTTTCTAGATTAATTTATGCTAAATATTGACAATATCTTCTCATTGAGAAAGGATGGCTCTATTGTAAAGCCTGAAAAATCAAAGATAGGTCTTATCAGCCACGCACATTTTGACCATATTCCTTCAAGATTTGATATGAAATATATTTGCTCAAAAGAAACAAAAAGAATTGTTGAGTACAGAAAGAAAAGGAAAATCAATACAACATTTGATTTTGGAATAAAAATGCTTGACTCAGGTCATGTTATTGGAGGAAAGATGTTTTATCTGAAAAAATATGACCTGCTCTATACCGGAGACTTTAACACAATAGACAAGCCATTTATCTCTCCGGCAAAACCTAAAAAAATTAAGACTTTGATAATCGAGGGAACATACGGTCATCCTCGTTATGTGTTTCCTGACTATAAAGAAGAGGTCAAGAGGATGCTGGATTATGTGAAAGACAAGAAAAAAGTCATCCTTGATGCTTACACTTTTGGAAAAGCCCAAGAACTGTGCTATTTTCTGAACAAGGAAAAGATATCTTTCAACGTCAGCTATCATGTGGGTATGATAAATAAGTTACTCAGATTAAAATTCAAGTATTTCGACAATACAGAAAAGGACGTGATTGTGGGAGATATTGGTTCTGATGAACATTCAAGAATAAGACCATCAGGCTGGACCCTTGACACAGAAGAAGAAGGTCATTTCTGCATCTCTGACCATGCTGATTATCCTAATCTGATCAAATTCATCGAGAAATGTCAACCTGAAAAAATATACGTCATACACGAGGGCAAAAATCAATTCTCAGCCGAGCTGCAAAATCTTGGCTGGGATGCAAGACCAATTCTCTCAGACCAGAAAAGAATTAGGGATTTTTTTAATTGAAAAATTGATTGAACGTCTAGCATCGACTAACGAGCGATGCAATGTCTCATGAAATTGGTATGTGACAGAGGGATGGCTCCTCCGGAGATGTCACAATGCAGATGAACATCATAAAAGCGAGTTGATGCTAGGTGAATGAAATGAACAAGTTCAATCAATTTTTATTCGGTTTAATTAATTTCATTCAAGGCTGTAATAATCCTCAAGCACAATTCTGTCAAGATTCTCAAGGTCCCTGACAACATACAATTTGCCGTTACCGATCTCTATTATCTTCTCTGCCAATCTTCTTCCTTTTGCATCAAGGTCAATCCCTATCAATGATATTGTTATTCCTGCGTCTCTTGCCATTGATACTGCTTCAATCGTATCCTGAATTGGTTCTTTGCCGACAGTGGGAAGAGCGTCAGTCAAAAAGACAAGATGTTTTGTCACATTGATGTTAGGGAACAACTCGATTGATTTTTTTATTGTCATGGCAATGTCTGTTTCTCGTGAGGCCATTACTCTTGTTAGCTCCTTCAATATCCTTGAAAAATTTTGTGTCGGCTCCACAAATGTCTTGATTTCATCTCCAAACACAATCAAGCCAACTTTGTCTTTTTCTTCTATGGCCCTGAAAGCAAGCGCAACTCCAGCTTTTTTTGCGGCTTCAATTTTCTTTCCTTTCATAGAGCCAGACGCGTCTATTGCATAGATTATATATATCTGCCCCTTGGCTATTTTCTGGAAGCTTCTGAGGTCTTCTACCTCTAGTTCTTTATGTCCTCTTCTTATTGCTGTCTTAATGGATTTTCTTATTGCCAGTTGCTTGTAAGAATCGTGCTTCGAAAAATTCTTCACTTCGTCATTCGCTCCATAAATGTATGACTTCTTGTTGATTTTCTCTCCTAATTGTCCCAGAGCAACAAGATGGTCAAGCTCTTCAAGATACAATATTAAAGATGCCAATTCATATGCCTTCTCATTGATAAAGCCTTGCTTGTCTAGAATTCCATCTTCTTTCATTTTCTTGATATTGTGGTGTATTTTCTTCTTCAGCTCATCCCTGAATTCAGGTATTTTCTTGTTTGCATCTACATAATCTGCGTCATAGCCTGTGAGCTGCCTTATTATTGAATCTCCATATATTTGTCTTGAAAACTTGAAGCTCTCCACGAACTGCTCGAACATAAGGTCTGGGTTAAAAGAGAAAATATTTCTGTTTATTGCCTCATTGATTATCTTTGCTTTATCTATATTTTCTTTGTTTCCTTCTATCACAGAGTTCATCAATTTATCTTCTTTATACTGCTTGTCCAGAATGCCGTCTATTTTTTCTATTTCTTCAAATTTCTTTACATCTGTCTCTGAATCAGGGATACTCACCCTCTTCTTCGCTGCTTGTGTGCTCTCCTCTTGATTCAGCGAATTTCTGTATCTCCTCCTTCAAGAATTCTATTGTTGTTTTAAGATACTTGAGCGAAGCCTTGAGTTGTATTCTGTGTGAAAGAACAGAGATTATTGCTGACTTAACATCATCGAATATTACCTGCTTTCTTTTCTTGATTACTGCATTTGCCTGTGCCCTTTCATACAATCCGATTGAGGCCCGGACACTGGGCTTTTTCTCTACATCAGGATTGTCTCTCAATAATCTCACAAATTCAACCGAGAGTCCTATCAATGTCTTTGGAAACTCAATCTCCTGTTTTTTTCCATATCTTTCCACTATTGTCACTTCATCCTCGAAAGTTTCTGGATAGGACATATACACAACATCAAACCTGTCCATCAACACATTAGATAATCTTTCTGTTCCTGAGTAATCTTCTGGATTCATTGTTCCAATAAATATGAAATTTGTCGGGATATCAACATCATAAGAGCCTATGGTTGCATAACCCTCCTGCAACACTTGAAGCAATGAGTTCTGAAGTTTTTCAGGGCACCTGTTTAGTTCGTCAAAGAACAATATGCCGTTGTTGGCCTTGAATATTTTTCCAGGAGTAAAAGCTTCTAGGGAAAGAGGTCCGAACTTCAGAGCCTTGATGGGGTCTATGTCTCCCAGGATATCCTCAACAGTAAGGTCAGGCGAACCCTGAATTCTGATAAATCTTGCTAATCCTGACACCTTTTTTGTCTTTATCTTTTCTTTCTTGGCTGATTTCGATTTGCATTGGGGACAAAATGGGTTATGAATATCGCAATGAAAATCACAATCATTGACTTCAATTTCTGGCAATAATTTGGCTATGCTCTTTGCCAATGTTGTTTTTCCAACACCTGGAGGTCCGATTATCAGGATATGCCTGTCTGCGAGCAATGCAGATTTAATCTCAAACTTAACTTTGTGCTGCCCAACTATTTCAGAGAATGGATCTTTATGGTCCAATAATATCCGCTTGAAGTCTGGTTTCATTTTCGCCTGAGTAAGTTTTTGAGTTTATAAATATTTAGTAAAAATCACATTTAGAGACATAAGCAAATTTAATTTTGTCTTTTCTGGTGAAAGAATTTTCTTCTTGCTCTAAAACCTTCTTTATACCTATCTTTTGTTTGTTGCTGTGCTTTTTCTCTATGCTCTTTGTTCTGTTTTTCATGTCTGAAGTGCCTTATTCTAAAACTGCCATGCTCTCTCCTATCTCTCTGCTCTATCTGGGTGTTGAAAGGAATCTTAGCTATCTTAGGAATATTTTCTCTTCTTATATCTAACTCCCTATCGCTCAACACTCTTCTGAAATTGTCATGGTCTTGCTCGCAAAGCAATGTTATTGCCTCTCCTTTTTCTCCTGCTCGTGCGGTCCTTCCTATCCTATGCACATACTCTTCTGAAGTTTTAGGCACATCATAATTATAAACATAGGTCACATTCTTTATGTCTAATCCTCTGGCTGCCACATCAGTCGCCACAAGGACATTGATGAATTCATTCTTCAATGAGTTTAAAGTCTTGATTCTTTTGTCTTGCGACAATCCTCCGTGAATTGCCATTGCTTTTATATTCTGATTTCTAAGATTGCACGCAACAAGTTCAGCCTCAGTTCTTGTAGCACAGAAAACAAGCGATAATCCTTGAGTGTTCTTTTTCAATAAATACACTAATAATAAGAATTTCATGTTTGATTTCACATCATAATACACTTGCCTTAATGCCCTCTTGTCAACATAAGCGCTGGTTCTTATCCTAACAGGATTCCTGAGATGCTTCTTCACGAGATTGAACACTTGCTGGGACATTGTGGCGCTGAACAGCAATGTCTGCCTGTTCTTGCTGACCTGGCTTATTATCTTTTCAACATCATCAATGAAACCCATCTCAAACATCTTGTCTGCTTCATCAAGCACCAAGAATTTCACCTTGTCGAATCTTACAGTGCCCCGCTCAAGATGGTCAAGCACTCTGCC
>JBBIVF010000018.1:0-7893 GCA_037439845.1 Candidatus Woesearchaeota archaeon | reverse complement strand
GGTGTTCCTACAAGAATATCTGCTGTCTGCAAAGCATATATCTGAGGATTGATGCTCACTCCTCCATAAACAGAAGTGACTCTTATACCAAAATATTTTCCCAATACCCTCATAGTATCTGCTACCTGTATGCAAAGTTATCTAGTAGGTGTAAGTATCAGGACTTGCAATCCTTTCCTGGATGTATCATCTGTACAATAGGTATGCCGAATGCTGCGGTTTTGCCAGAACCAGTGCTTGACTGGCCAAAAACATCTTTGCCTTTGACAATTTCAGGAATGCATCTGTCTTGAATATCAGTTTCTTCCTCATAACCTAATTCTTTGATTGCCCTAAGAACATGCGGATGCAATTCAGTGTCTCTTATTTTCATATTTTATCATTTATTTTAGTGTTATGCAATCTAAACCCGCATCTCTTTATAAATTTTATTTATTATTTTCTCTAAAATTATCATTAAAATAATTATGCTATTCTCTTTTTTATATAGCCAATCATGAATCTGTTGCGGTAGAAGAAGATTTTTTGTTTATGAACTATTCTCTCTATTGTGTTGATAAATGAAGGTGCGATTATATTATCATTCTTGTTATCATTCTTTATCTCAAATATGCCTAAATGATACAAATGTGCAGGAATTATTGCCTCTTTCATCACCTCAATCAATTTTTCATCCTTGAAATTATCTTTATTTTCAAAATCATCCTTTTTCAGAAGAATAAAACTTTTTCCTGCTTCTTTGGCTATTAATTCTTTCTCTCTAAGTCTTTCAAAATAGAAGTTATTATGTATGAAATCATCTTCTTCATCTATTACTTCAATAATGGTATTTCCGATAAGAAAATCCATCCTATAATTCTTGTCTGTTTTTCCGAATTCTTTGTATTTAACATGTCTCCTGAAGAAAATTCCTCTCTTGACAAGCTCATTTTCTATTGCCTTCTCCAATTCAGATGAGAATATGCCTGAAGCAGTGCCCCTATAATTCGATATTATCTGTGCATATTGAATCATCAATGTTTCTACAACTTTATTTTTTATCTTGAACTTTTTCAAGTAATTTCTGGCTTCTTGCTCGCCAAAATCAATAAAAATTTTATATGCTCTATTGCTAATTTCATCTATGTCAAATTGCCTGAGGCTATGCCCGCACAATTCAATTAGTGCCCATTCATATCTTCCAAAAAGCTCTTTTGCTAATGAGTATATATCAGGAAATTTTTGTTTTATTTCACAGGGATGCAATCTTTCTTCCAGTTTAAGGTTATTGAGTTGATTTTTAAGAAACTCAATTTTGCATAATGTTTCATTCTTCTCATCTTCACTTAAAGAATTTAATACAGCTGCTTTTCCATATTTTTCTGCTATTTCCTGGACCTCCTCACCTTTAATGTCTGCCTTGAAATAATCCTTTCTAGTGACTTCATATTCATGCATAAATCTATTTATATCCTCTTCTAGAATAATGCCTCTCTCAATAAGATACTTGTTAGGCTCTTGATTCAACTTCTTTTTTTTGATCCTGTTTTCAAGGGTATCATCATAAAACATTTTTTTCTTCATTCTTTCTTTTTCCAAACCCAATTCGATATACTCGAATAGCATTCCTATTGCGTAATTCAATACATTTTTGCCTTTTTTGCAGCACTCAAAAAATCTAGAATAGATCTCTTCTTCTGTTTCAGGCATCTTATTATATAATGAATAGAAATCAAATCCAAATGATTGATTAAGAAACTGCAATCTGTCTCCACAAAGGTCCAGAAGATACAAAAACCTTTCTTTATCTTTAGCTAATTCCTTCAAATCCTCCAAAGTCCTTAACTCCATAATAAAGGAGAATTTCTCATCTTATTTAAATGTAATCAAAAAAAATTCATGTTAATCTAGTTTTTTAATAATTTTCTTGTCTCAATTTTATATTTCTCTACATCAGGCTGGTCAAATGCATTGACATTCATCAGCTTTGCTAGAAACATTGTCTCGAACATCTTGAATTGCAAGAATTGTCCTATTGAGTATGCGTCTTTCTGTTCTAGTGTTATCTCTATGAAAGGCTTTTTTGCTTTTTGGTATGCGATTTTTGTTCCATCAAGAATAGCGTCTGTTATTCTTTTAAAAGATTTTCCTTGTATTTCTTTTATGAAACTGAAATCTTCATTTATTGGAACTTTAACCTGCTCATTGAAATTCTTTACTCGCACAAATGAGGTAAATTTATCAGATGGTCCTGACAAATAAAGTTGAGCCATAGAATGAAGGTCTATTGGTCCAATAGATGTTGTTGGTGTAATGCCTTTCTTTTTTTTACCAAGGCTTTCTGCAATCAATTGCCTGTTCCATTTTCCTAATGATTCAAGGTCAGAGGCAAAAAGAAAAAGGTCAGAGATTTTTTTATTTTTATTGTAATGATAGAATTGGATTGAAGCAGAAACCGCAGCAGGATTCTTCTCATTCACTTGAAGACATCTCTCTTTCATACTCTTGGCACCTTCAAGCAATTGAATTATCGGAACTCCTAAAATTCCTAGTGGAAAAAGCCCTACTGCTGAGAGTACTGAATACCTGCCTCCAACATTTCCAGGCACCTCAAGAAGAGAGTATTTCTCTTTTAGCCCGTATTTCCATAACTTACTTCCTTTGTCTGTTGTTATGACGATGGAATTAGAATAATTCTTATCATATTTCTTCAGCAAACTCAGCACTGCCTCAAAATTTGCAATTGTTTCTGTTGTTGTTCCTGATTTGCTAATTACATTCACAAGAACTTTCTCTTTCTGGCTCAAAAAATATTCAATCAATCTTTTGTAGCGAGTGAATGCATCTGGATCTATGGCATCGAGATAAATGACTTTTATTTTTGGATTCATCAAATTATAGTCTTTCCCTAAAATTGCCTCTTGCACAGCCATTGTTCCAAGATTGCTTCCGCCTATTCCTATGACAACAAGAAGCTTAGGTTTAAGCTTCAATTTCTCTTTTATCATTTCTTTTGTCTTTTTCAACAGAATTTTTTCGCTTGGAAGATTAATAGAGCAGAATGGTTTAGAAAAATCCTTTATTCTCTGCATCTCTTCAATATATGGCTTAAGCTTTAGAATGTTCTTGGCAATGTCCTTTTCATTTACAGAAGAATTTGAGAAATCAAATCTTAATTGGCTGAATTTTTTTGACATATTGACACCTCTTTAAGAATTATTATAACTTAATAATATAAATATTTCTGAATTATTTGTATTATTTTAATTTTTTATTCTACTATTTTCTATTTTTTCCTTTTTTTATTTTTACTCTCTATTTTATTTTTTCTTGGATTATTGAGGGGCATATCTTTTTTATACCCTTTGTCTTTTCCAGCTCCTTGACAAAATATCTCAAATCATCAGAGTTTTTGAACCACATTTCAAAGACAAGCATATGGTCTCCGCTTGAGATATATAATGTCTTGACATTCTCATCTTTTTTGAGCATCTCTAAAATATCAATGAAATTTTCAGGTTCTGTATCTACACCTATCAAGGCTCTTATATCATAGCCTAATTTCTTATTGTCCACTTCGACATTATATTCCTTGATTATTCCTGACTTTTCGAGATTTGAAATCCTTTTCCTGATTGCAGTTTCACTGACATTGAGTTCTTTGGCCATCTCAACATAAGTCCTTCTTTCTTTTCCCTTAAGCAATTCAATAATCTGAAAGTTCGAAATCTTAACCATAAAATTTATATAATCGCACTTATTTATATATTTATCGAAAAATAAGAGAAATGATAAGAGGTGGGACTATGTTTACATTAAAACCATTACCATATGATTATGATGCTTTGGAACCTTTCATAGACAAAGAGACAATGATATTGCATCACGACAAGCATCATCAGGCGTATGTGGATAAACTTAATGCTGCATTAGAGGGTCATGAGGAATTAAAGAAAAAGCAAGTTGCAGAGTTGTTGAAAGATCTCAATGCTATACCAGAAAACATAAGGACTGCTGTCAAAAATCAGGGTGGCGGTGTCTGGAACCATGATTTTTTCTGGTCTATAATGAAAAAAGGAACATCGCCAAAAGGAGAAATCCTAGAGGAAATCAATAAAAAGTTCGGCTCAGTTGAAAAATTCTATGAAGAATTCTCAAAAGCAGCAGTGAATCTTTTTGGCTCTGGCTGGGCCTGGCTTGTCACAGAAAACAGAGAACTCAAGATTATTACAACATCAAATCAAGACTGTCCGCTTTCTGCAGGACAAATTCCGCTTCTCACAATAGATGTTTGGGAGCATGCCTATTATCTCAAATACAGAAACAGAAGAGCAGATTACGTGAAAGCATTTTTCAATGTTATAAATTGGGATAAGGTTAATGAATTATTTGTGAAGACAAGAACATAATGTATCGCTTATTAGGCAAAGTAGAAGAATTGAAGAAAAGCAAAATAAGATTATTGATAGATAAAAGAATAAAGTCATTCAAAAAACTTGGGAAAAAATCTATTAATGAAATTTACAAGGAACTCTGCTTCTGCATACTAACAGCGAATTTCAATGCAGAACGTGGAATTAAAATACAGCAGAAAATAGGAAATGGTTTTGTTGTTCTTGATGAAAAGAGATTAGAAAGAGAATTGAGAAAAAATGGCTATAGATTTCCAAAAACAAGAGCACATTATATTGTTGATTCGAGAAAAAGGATTAAAGAACTTAAGCATGCGTTAAAGAACTATTGCAGAAATCATCTTAGGGAATGGATTGTGAGGAATATCAAAGGCCTAGGATTCAAGGAAGCATCACACTTTCTCAGAAACATTGGTTATGACGATTACGCGATAATAGATTTTCATATTATTGATGTTTTGAAAAGAGAAAGAATAATAAGAAAGCCAAAAACACTCTCAAAAAAGAGCTATCTCAACATAGAAAAAAAACTAAAAAGGATTGCCAAGAAACTAAATCTAACATTAGCAGAGCTTGACCTCTACCTTTGGTACCTTGAAACAGGAAAGGTTCTGAAATAGGATAAATAGGATAACCTTTTTAAATAGAAGGATTAAAGAAACTAATATGAGAAAAAGAATATTATTATTTTTATCATTATTTTTTATTTTGATATCCTCAATTTCATATGCGCAGAATGAATCACCGATGCTTGAGACAGCGATTTTTGATGCGCAGGAAAAAGTTTTGCCAATGCTTCCTGAAGAAGCAGGACAATTTACGATTGAGCTATATGACTCAATTACAAAACAACCAATAAAAGATTCTCATGTTGTCATAGAATTTATTGACAAGAATAATAAGAAATATAAGACAATTTTATTCTTGGGTGACTCAAATGTGTTGAAATTGCCTTATCAGAAGGACCTTGTTTCTATAATATTGAGTGCAGATACGCTAAACACAGAGGGTTCAGACTATTATGCTAGAGTGAATGATATCTCAAATAACACCAAAGCATATCTTGTGCCTGCAGGCTCTGTGCTTGGAAAGGTGATTGATAGCAAGGATAATGCGGTTCCAGCAGCAAAGATATCATTTTTATGCGCAGGCGGATATGATTTAGAAGATACATACTCAGATGATTTCGGAAATTTCAAGGCAGTGCTTCCTAAAGGCAATTGCAGGATAAGTGCTGCAAATTCAGGTGTTTCAGGATATAATGATGCTGTTATTTTGCAGGGCCAACAAACTATACTTAGTATTAAACTGCAAACCAAAATAGCGAGCAAGAGTTATTTATTAACTTTCTTGGCTATTGCCTTAATTATAGTTATAGTACTACTTGTAATTGTTTTGAAAAAAAATAAAGCAGAACAACAAGTAATGCAATCTCATCATAAGCCAGAAACATTGGTTGAGCACAAGGAAGACACAGCAATATATAAGACAGTAGGCAAAAGAGCACAAGACATAATGAAAACATTAAGCCCCAAAGAAAAAGAGATTGTGGAACTTCTGCTAATGCACAAGTCCCTGAGCCAAGCTAATATCAGCTGGAAAACAGGCATACCCAAAACAACCCTTGCCAGACTTTTAGATATGCTCCAGCACAAGAAAATTATTGAGATATCTCAAGAAGGAAAACTCAAAAAAGTCACATTAAGCTCCTGGTTCTTGGAAAAAGAATAAATTACATTCTTTGGCCCTAAAATAAGCACATTTTTCCTTTATATTTAGTAAAGGTCTATTATGCCCAGTTCTTTACTCAAAAAGGTCCGGCTAAGTTATATATAATTGGCCGGTTTTTGGTATATGCATGAATCATTACAATCATTAAAGTGGTTCATAATTAAGGTTCATAATTAAAATCCAAAAAAAAACACGGAGAGGTTATATAAATGGAACAGAAAATAAACATCATTGCGCTTGTATTGGCTCTTATAGTAATTGTATTTGCAATAGTATTTATGTTTGCGAAGCCAACTCAAGTTAGCGTATCAACAACAAATCTAGAGAGAGACACAATATCAGTCATAGGCAATGTAGTGACTGCAACTTCACCAGACCAGGTTGAAGTTACATTAAACATAAAGACAGAGTCAGGCTCAGCAAAAACAGCAAAGGATCAGAATGCTCAGCTTTCTGATAATGTAAGAAAAGCCTTGAGAAATGCAGGGCTTGATGACAAGGAAATAGAGACAGCGTCTTTTAGCATCTATCCTAAATACAGATGGGAAGAGGAAACAGGAAAACAAATCCTGGACGGCTATGTTGCAGAGAATATGCTGAAAATAACAACAAAGAAAATGGACAAGGCAGGAGATTTCATAGATGTTGCAGTGAATAATGGAGCAACAATAAACTATGTTCAATTCTCTTTATCAAGAGAAAAGCAAAAAGAGACAAACGAAGTTGCTTTAAAGCTTGCTGCTGAAAATGCAAAGACAAAAGCAAACTCAATTGCCTCTGCAATGGGATTTGAACTAGGAAAGATAGCTTCAATCTCTGAGTCAAACGTCAATTATCAGCCTCCTAGACCGTATTATGGAGTGGAGTATGCAATGATGAAGGACTCAGCAGCTGCAGGAACAGAAGTTACGCCAGGAGATGTTGAAGTAACTGCATACATAAATGTCAATTATTACATGAATTAATTTTTTAACTTTTTGTTAAATTTTTATTTTTTAATTTTTAATTTTTTTTATCATGCTCATAAAAAGGGTGATGCCCTATCAAGAAAACAATAAAAGCCAAGGAGATGAGAAAATGAAAAAAATAATTAGCATATTATTTTCATTGCTGGTGCTCAGCTCAATTTTTTCTTTAACAGCATCAGCAACACAACCAACAATACTCGCAGGACAAGTATCTTTGGAAACTGACAAAAATTCATATAACCAAGGAGAAAAAGTTGATGTTTATTTAATAAATCATAAGCAAGAGAGAATAACTCTCAATAAAGGTGCGTGTGAAGATTGGTTTAAGATAAAGGACTATGAGGGAAATGTGCTTTCTACACATGATCCAAGCCAGCCGTGCATTCTATTATTGGAAGTCAAGACAATAGAACCAGGAGAAAAGGTCTTGTTAGGAACTTGGGACCAGAGTTATTACTTTAAATCCAAAAATGAATATAAAAAAGTCAAGGCCCAGCCAGGAAAATATCAGATACTTGTTGATATTGCAGAACCTGCTGAAACAATATTAACCTCTTTCATAATTTTAGAAGACTCTAATTCGCAATCTCCAACAGCTCCACAAAAATATGTTTCAGTAGAAGTGAAGCCAATTACAAATAATGTCAATTATGGTGAGCAAGCATATTATACTGTGACTGTTAAGGATAATCATCCTGGAATAAGATGCATCAAAGCACCCTGCCCACAACCAATTTACATATATAAAATCAGTGTAAAAGACCTTCCTTTCACTGTTCAATATCCTCACTCTGTGAGTCTTG
>JBBIVF010000017.1:12942-19252 GCA_037439845.1 Candidatus Woesearchaeota archaeon | reverse complement strand
TTGGGTTTTTTCCTTGAATATATTCAACACTGCCACTGCTTATCTTATACCCTTCCTGATTATCATTGATATAATATCAGGCATTGCATGGGCAGGATTTCATCTTGCGACATCTAATTTCACTTTTGAGGCAGTAAGCAGAGAGAAGATGCTCTTGTGCGTATCTTATACTAATGTGCTTAATGGCATAGCAATATTTTTTGGCGCAATATTAGGAGGATTGTTTACTTCGCTTGATATATCTATGTTTGGTCTGGGAATAATCTTATTATGTTTCCTTATTAGCTCTGTCGCGAGATTGATATGCGCTGCTGTTTTTCTTCCAAAACTTTCAGAAAACAGGGATGTGAAGAAGTTCGGAATAAAGGAAGCCAAGGAAAAACTTATGCATCTTGACCTTGACCATATAGCGAGATATTTTGATTTAAGAAATCACAGGTACTGATTATAGATACTCTGAATTCATGCATTTATTTTTTGTTGCCATTGTCACAACAACAAAAGTTTATATGATTTTTTATGAAATTCTAATTCAAGATTTCAATAGTAATAAATCAAAAAAGGTGAGAAAATGAACCCAAGATTAAAAAAAACATTAGTATATGGCGCAATAGCAGTGGGAGTTTTGTTCGGCTTAAGAGCGTGCAATTCCACTGATTCTGCAAGGCTCAACAGAGCGAATAAATCATATGCGAAATTAACCCAAGACTCAAAAGCAGCATTTGTGAGCAAAAACAGAGAAAGCCTGGAACAGATAATCGTAAAAAATCCAGAGATAAGCTTGAATATAACAAAACTTTCTATAGAGTCAGGCTATTTGACCCAAGACAACTACAAGGCAATAGGAGATGCTGCAGTCTCAAAAATGGAGAAACCAATAGAGTTCTTGGCTTATGAAATACAAAAACAGCCTGTGGAGAGTCAAAAAACGCTTGTGTTGGATATCGCAGATTCAATGGATCGCAAGACTTTGAAGGATATATACGAAAATCTCGAGGACAAAATAGACAGAAAAGCCTCTCAGACAAATACTCTGAAAAAAGAGGAAAGCGCATTTAAGAGGATCTATAATAGTGCCAAACAGGCAATTGTCAATGCCTGGGATTCAGCAACAGGCTTTGTGCTGGGGTATTAAAGCAGAGGTATTAAAATGGGTTTCATAAAATCAATTGCAGTCATTGGATTGTGCGGCTTAAGCTTTTTAGGAGGCCGCATATATCAATACAGGCAAATGACCAAGGAGGATGTCACTTACATAATTCCAGGCACAACAGTTGAGGAGAAGGAGAATTATTGTGCTGCAAAGATACAAGAGCTTAAAACAAAGCTATTTGCCTTAAAACATAGAGGAGGAAGACAAGTCTCAGAGAGTGCTTTGCTTTTCACTCAATTGGATCTAGGCCTAAAGTATGACCAAAGGTCTGACTCTTTTGATACAGTCCTAGATTGGACAACACCAGAAGGCAGGAAAAGCTACAGATTGGTTAAAGAAAATAGCAGGCTGGAAGCGAAATTAATAGGCAACAGTGATATGCCAGAAACCACGCGAATTTATGAACAGCCTATTCAAGAAAATGTAGCTGAACTGTCATCAATAGATCAAAGAGTTGAGACATACGGCTCCTGGAAACCTGCTAATTAATTTTTTCTTTTTTTTTGGAGGTTTAAATGATATCTTACAGAGGCTATCAATTCGAGAAGATGTTTGAAGTACTTCTTAAAGAGCATGGTTATAGAGGAGTAGAGAGGAATGTGGTTTATTTCATTACTTTAAAACGGCTATCTCATTTCTTTAGAAGCGAGAATTACAAGAGACAAGTAGATGTGCAATACTATGATGGAAATATTGTTGTACCTAAACTAAACATTATGGAGTTGAAATACACCACCCATGAGTATCCTATTTGCTATGAAGAAAAAAACAACATAAGATTAGATATTATAGATAAGCTAATAGGAAAATCCATTAATGGAAAAGAATACCCAGGCACATTGACTCTTGTTGGTGCAGACAAGGCTTTTTTGGTTACAAACAAGCATTTTCCAAGATACATAATTGAAAAGGCAAAATATAATGGAATAGGCATACTACAAAAGGAAGACCTAATTGATATGATTCATGAACCAAAATCAGGGCTTTTAGAGCTCATAAAGGATTTCTTCAAGATACAGAAAGATAAGCCAAAGGACCTTGAAGCAATGATAAGGGCAGTTTCTCTGAATAAATCAGAGAGAAAAGCAAGATGCAAAGAAGTCAAGAGAATAATTCTTCTTAATTGATTATGACTGTTGATTATGAACTGTTTATTAGGAGATGAAGCAGCAAAAATAAGCCGAAAGTAAGAATTCTAGGTGGTTGTTGTTCTCATTGCTACACCTAAAAATTAAATAAAAATTTTTACATTTCAAAGAACAATATATATTTTTAAAAAATATATAAGCTTAAAAACAAGGAGGGAGAAAAATGAACAAAGATAAAGGATTAGAGGATCTTATGATGGGAGGAGAGGACATAGGGGTTGTCAATGCAACTATTAACCCAGGAACAGCAACACAAGAACAAGTTTCAACACCTATTTCGACAATGTCAAGAGAAGAGATTAACAAGATTCTGAACTCTAATAGCGACGGAGTTGCAGATTATGTGGTTATGGCAAAGGAAGTGAAAAACCTTCAGAGAGAGCAGGAGAAAAATATCTTGAACCTCGAAAAAGGTATTATGAAATATATCAGCAAGGGACTTATGGCAGTAGGCCTTACTGATTCAGGGAAGATACTTAACAAACATATAGAAGCATTCAATACATCTGGAGCAAAAATGGACATGAGAATCAAGAGCTTTGAAGAGGCGCTTAAAGCAAGACAGGCAACCACAAGGAACTTGATGAAGGAATATGCTCAGATACAGAGCATTTATGAACAATTAACTGCTGAAGCAGCAGCCTTACAGACACAAATAGACGACATAGACAAAAAGATAGATGCTGTCTTGAAATCATACTATTCTGCAACAGGAAGTGCGAAAAATGGTTTTTTTCAGGATAAAGCAGTACTTGATGCCCAGAAATCTGAACTTTACAAACAACTTCAGGATACAATAAACTTGAAGCAGAAAGCTCACACAAAAGTCATTTCCAAAGAGCAGATGCTTTATCTTAATGGGCAGGCCACGAATAACATAATCAAGAACCTGCAGAACATGTATAATATGAAGAATAAAAATGACATGTATGTTGAAAGGTTCAAGGCGATGAAAGGCTCAAAAGACCTGGACTTGTTTGAATTGGCGAAAGAGATAAAGTCATGGGCAGATGATTTCAACAGAGCTAAGCCAGTCATCGAAAAAGGCACAGAACTTGAAGCGCAAGTAATGAAATCTTCAGGAACATTGCTTGATTTAAGTAATGATCTGAGTGATGTTGGTTCTGAAAACTACATAAATTCCCAGAAAGAGATAAAGTCAATGAGAAACAAGCATGACGATGAGGTTGAATCTTCAAGGGACAGAGTTATGAAAATCTCATTTTTTTAATTTTTATTTTTTAATGTTTATTTTTTAATTTTCAGGTGATATTATGCTGGAAGTAATACTCTCAAAACACGAAATTGATATGAGTTCAAATAGGGTGATAAATAAACTTAGAAGAGATTTTGATCTTGAGGATTTCTATAATAAGGCAATGAGTAGTCCTCAGTTCAATAAGGACCAGACAAAGAAAACCGTTCAAATATTGGCAAGAAGCATGGGTGTAACCAACCTTTTAATAGAGAAACTCAGAGGTAGCATAACAACCGATGATAGTGTAAGTTATGATCAGTGGCAAAAGGCAATTGTCGTTTATTCAATATATGTTGGAGCAAAATACGGCAAGGAGCATATTCAAAGCCTAACTAAAGAGTATGGAGAGTTTCCTGAGATACAGAATCTTGACTTTAGCAAGAGATTTTACGCATTGGAAAATACTTTAATGGATTATGTGATGAAGTTGGCTAAGGCTTCTGGAAATTCATATACTTTCTCATGTGCACTTAATTCGCATTTTGAAAATCTTATATCAGAAACGATGAAGCTTAGAGATGATCCAGAACTTGTGCCTGTTTTTGAAGCCATACAAAAAAAGACAATAAAAGTTAATGGGTCTATTTACAGTGGCTTCACTGAAACCGAAGATTTTGCGATGGATTTCAATAATATAGAAGAAATAGATGAAGATGAATTCATAGGAGACAAATCCTATGTTGATGATATGTTTACTTCAGTTCTGCAGATGTCTATGTATGATTTTGAGAAGGGCTTAAATCCATGGCCTAAAAACACAATAAAAACCACATTCTTGCTGGCCGGAGAAACAGGCACAGGAAAGACCTTTGGAGCAGCTTTGTTGATGAATAAGGCAAAAAAACACTTTGACAAACATGGACTGCCGATAAGACTAATTTTTTTGGACGAGGACTTTAAGTCAGGCATATATTCAGAATCTTCAAAAAAATTAAGGAAAAAACTAAATTCAGTTAATGACCCTCACTTTTTCCATATTATATGGTGCGATGAGATTGATACTGTTTTTTTTTCAAGAGATTCTGATAAATTAAACAATGAAAACAAGTCAAATTTTGGGGTGCTTGTGAGATTTCTGAGCGGAGTGGAAAAACATCCTAATAATTACATTTTTATAGCCGCGACTAATTTTATCTCTGCGAATGATGCAGCATTATTATCAAGATTGGGAACTCCCATAGAAGTCATTGGCCCGAGAAAAGCAGAAGATTTCATTAAGCTTTTTCAGAATCATTTTTTCAAGATAATGGATAAGAGTTATGTGAAATTGACTGACAAGGAATGGATAGATATAGGAAATATGTGCGAAAGCTATGACCTCAGAGCAAGGCATGCAAAAAAAATTATAGAGGAGATACATGAAAAGATAATAAACAGAAGCAAAATAACCAAAGAAGCAATAAATATGCCTATTGAGCAAAAAATGAAATATGTGCTCACATGCTTTAACCCAGTGACATATGAAGTCATAAAGAATCATCTCCAAGGATTGATGAATTCAGCTCAGATGGAAAAAGAAAGGCAATACAGAAAAGATGTAAAAGACAAGATATATGAAATATCTGTCTATGCTGCTGCGAAATCTTCTTTTAGTAACAATATGCCTATTTCACCATATTGAAAGTTGTCTTGCCAACCACAACACAACTTTTTTATTTATCTTATTTATTCTTCCTTTTATGAACATCAAAGAAATGCTGTTTGGAAAGAAAAATAAGATAGACCTTGAAAAGCTTGAAGACAAGATAAAACAAAAGCTTGATACTCTAACCAAGGACGATTCAGGAAAGCAGAAAATATCTGATATGGACCTAGGACATCTTTTAATGTATTATTATTTCATTTCTAAAGATATTGATTATCCTGAAATATTTAAAAAGAGCATGAATTTAGGAATAAGGTCTATCGCAGATATTAATGATATAATTAAAGAAAAGTTATGTGCTTTTACGCAGGAAGATTATTCAAAAAAAGACAGGCTCAATGCAAAAGGAATAGTGATAATAATAAACAAGTTCAAGAAAGCATCTGAATTGGCATTAGTCCAAGAATTGATTGGGCAATTTCCAGACACTTACTCTGGCCTGAACATAGACAGGAATGTTACTATACAACTCCAAAAAGCGGCAAAATACAAGAAAAAGGTTGAAAGAGAATTATCAAAGATAGAAAGGCTTTTTTTTAGTGCTGTATATTATATTGATACCAAAAAGAATTTTCTCGATGAAAAATACAGGGAACAGCTGAATTATTTTAATAACCTTGCAATAACTGTTTCTGAAGAGATGGGAAAAAAGCCGAAAAAACTCATTCAAGAATATTATGATTTCAGCAGAAAAGCAGAAGAGCTCCTGATAAAATATAATTCTGTGCTTGGCATAACACTCAATAAAGAAAATAAAGATAGGATCGGCAAGGAATTTATTGAGATAAAGAAGAGCTATGATGAAATTAAAAAAAACTTCTCCTCAAGAAATCCTAAATATGCAATTAATCTTTTTGTCATACCAAAAATCGAGAAAAATATAAAAGACGACATTGTCAATTATCTAATGAAAGTCAATTCTGGCAACCTCTGAAAAGTTATTTTTTCAGTATTTTATGGCTTATAAAACAACCTATTCATATTCTCACTAGTTAGTAACTAATAGTGATAAGTAACCTTTATATTAATATTCTTGTTTCCTAATTATACGTATGAATAATACATCTACAACAGATATAAGAATAGGAGGATTAGGCTTGGGATAT
>JBBIVF010000017.1:0-12932 GCA_037439845.1 Candidatus Woesearchaeota archaeon | reverse complement strand
AGTGATAAATAACCTTTATAATAATATTCTTGTTTCCAAAATATACCTATGAATACATCTACAACAGATAAAAGAATAGGAGTAATAGGCTTGGGAAAAGTGGGACTTTTGATAGCTCATAATCTACTTTGGACAGGTTATCCTTATGTGAGAGTTTTACTCAGAGACAAAGAAGAATTAGATAGAAAATATAATGGGATAAGTGTTCAACATCCATCTAATCAATTAGGAAAAAACTTCATTGATGATTTTGAGAGGTTTGCGTATGAGTCGGATTATATCTTCATATGTTTCAACAATGGAAATGCACACAAGAGTTTTGGAGCACCTATTAAATATGCACCTGACAGATTTAAGCCTGGAAAAAGTTGGGAAGAGGTTCTTAAAGATGAAAATCTTGTGAATAAGCATGGCAGAAATTTTCTAGAGAAAGCATACTCATTTTATTCAGAGCTAATAAACATGAAGGTTGATCATAGGGTTGAAAAGTATCTTCCGTTCAATATTGAACCTGCAGTAGAATATGGAAATTTATTAAGAGAAAGCAGATTTTCAGGTGATGTTTTTGTTTTGACTAATCCTATTGAGGAAATAACATATGCAATAGCAAATGCAAGAGAAGATTTCATCAATACATACAGTCTAGGTGGTGCCATGGATACCCTTAGATTGAACAATACTTATACATTAATCCCAATTCTAGAAGAACTGATAGAACAGCTTAAAACAAATTTTAAAAAAAATCCTTCTGACAAAGTTTCTAGTTTGTTGAACCAACTCTTTGAGGAAATAAAAAAAGGAATAACTTGTGATATCTATGGATATCATGGTTATGAACTTGTGATAGATTTCAAGGAACTCTATATAGGAGATTTTAAGTACACTAGAATAGAAGAGATTCTGGATGATGAAACAAAAATTTCTTTAAGAGAAAAAATTAAAAAACAAGTTGTTGAGTGGGTTAAAGAACATGACCCTTATCCTGATTATCACTGGGGCTTTACCTGTGTTGTGGAACTTTTTAAGTTATTAAACTCCAATTCTGATAAAGAACGTATGAACATTGGACTCTTTACTCCCGGAGATATTGGAGGTTATAAAAATAAGGGAGTCTACATTAATAGGCCTGCCAAGAGAAAAAATCCAGATAGAGACGAAGATCCAGGTAATATAATTCCCATAAAAGAAAGAAAACTTGACGACCTTGATGATTCGGCCAAAAAAGAGATCATAGAGCTTGTCAAGCACGAGAACAAGATATTAGACCTTTGTGAAAGCAGAGGTTATTTCGGAGAAGAGGGCAGAAGAGATTTCGATAAGTTGATTAAAAAAAATCAAACAAAATTCTCAAGAACTATAGTCGTAAGAGACCCTGATCTAGAAGCAAGAGTTAATCATTTAGAACAAATGATTAAAAAAGAAGTTCCCATAAAATATATAGAGCCTTGGGAACAAATCGAGGGATTCAGATATGATGTGCTGATAAAGAATCCGAAAAGGGAGATACAAGCCATAGATCTGGAACAGTATAAAAAGATTAAACCTCTTTTTAGTCTGCCGTGTAAAGATGAAAATTCACATCCAGTTGCTTTTTTCGATGGAGAGAACATAGTTTCTGTTGAGTTGGATTTCTACTCAACAGAATTAGCAATCTATATTCAAAATCTTGAAGAAGCTGTCAAAAATCCTACAAGAGCCACAGTAAATGAAATAAGGTTAAATAAGAGTCTTGGGCTTTCGTATGATACTATGATGAATATCGAGAGACTCACAGGCACGGATTCTAAGCTTTTCTTCATCTGTAACTATATTTATTCTAAAATAACAACAAAAGCGTGCGGATATTTTGATATCAAGAATAGAAAAGGTGAACTTTTTCCGATATCCGAGTTCAATCCTATGAGTGGCTATTTTTTAGCCGGAGACGATATTTTCATTATAGGTGATTCACAGAAGATAAAGCAATTAAAGTTATCTACCGGGCAAATCACAGAGATAGATATGGCCAAGGAATATGATTCTGTTATTGGCAAATTGACTATTTTTCAAGGCAATCACTTGGTATTAAATGAAGATATGTTTCAGGATCCGAATATAAATCTTAAAACAGCCACTATTGCAGGTAATTCACTTTTCATGTTTTCGGAAAATAACCTTGTGATATATAACTTATATCCAGAAAGATATTTGTTGAAGACATTTTCTCTGACTAACAAGTTCGATACGATCTCTCTTTTTAATGATTATGTTTGCTTGTTAAACAAAGACAGAACTTATATTATGATATTTGACTGGAAAAAATTCGAATATAAAGGAGAAGGAATGATAAGTAATGGAACCGAAGTAGTTATAGGAGGCAGAACTACATGAAAATCAAGAAGGTGAGTTCATTTTATCAGGCAGGACCCTATCACGCAGGGGTGTCTCAGGATTATATTATGCCTTCCTACTTGATGAAGAGTGGTATTTTCAAAGATTCAGAAACAAGAAAAGAAGACATCTTTTTAGTTGCGGACGGTATGTCCTCAAATCCACTTGCTTCCAAGATCAGCGAGTATGCGTGTGAAAGAGTCTATTCATTACTTAAAAAAAACTCTCTCAACGACAGAATGAGTCTTGAAATAATAAAGAATGTACTGAATGAGGCTAATGGAGATATATTAAAGAACTTTGCCACTGGTGGTGGAGGAACAACTCTGACAGGAATTGTGCTAGAAAAAGAAATCTGCCATCTTTTTCATGTCGGAGACTCACTCGCATTTATAAATTATTATGGTGGTAATTTAATTAACATAACTCCAATAGAGCATTCCAATATTTTTGAGATGTTCTTGAAGTCAGAAAAAGTATATTATAGTCAGATAAAAAATAACAAAAACAAAGTACTTACAAATTTCATGGGCAACATCCCAGAAAAATTCACCTTTTACTATGCACAACATAGCCTGAAAAAAGTCAGACAAATTGTGCTGATGACAGATGGTGCATATTCTCCTATATCAGAGAGAGAGTTGGCTTTTATCCTAAATAATGAAAAGTATCCTCTAAAGAAAATATTGGAATTTTATGACAAGCCCTTTGATGAGCTTCAAAATATCATGATAAACTATAACCGTGTAAGGTCTACCAAGGCACCAGTAACTTCTAAAGAAGCAATAAACATGCTTAATGATGATGATAAATCAATAATAATAATAGAATTTATGAGAAAATTCATAAATTGGTGAGGTGAAAAAATGTATTTTGATTTAGCTAAAAAAACAATAGAAGAAATATGCGAAGAGAAAGGATTTAGATTGGTTGGTAACGAAGGCGACAACTTCTATTCAGAACAAGGAAAAGCAAACTATACCTGTATTGTACAAAACCTCAATAAAGAACTGGAACAATGGTTTATCAAGACACAATATTTTGTTAAAAACGAGGATATGGAGACAGACGTCTTTACTAAAATGAATATTGAATTAGAAGTTTTCCGGAGCATTCATCATCCTAATGTTGTGAGGTATATTGATCATAAACTTGACGAACTTAATAATAACTTGCTATTGATATTAGAGTTTGTATCATTTGTTCCGCCGACAAACAAACAAACACGTGGTGTGGCCAGGCATCTTGGAAGTTTAATAGGAAATCTTATAAAAATGAAGGAAAAGACCAAAGAGACTATAATTTCGGAATATGATGAAATGGATAAAAAATACTTTTATATAGATAATGTTATGGATCTTGGTCAGCAGATAATGAGTGCTTTAGTTGAACTGCACCAAACACCAATACCTGATGCTGCAACTATTGTGAAAGAGAAAGATTTGTCCAAGAAAGAAAAAGATAAACTCATGTTAGAATATCAAAAGATCAAAAATGATCCAAATGTTCTCAGAGCAGTCTGGGTTGATGGTAAGCCAGACAATATTCTTTTAATGTACGATAAAACCAGAGATAAGTACCTTCTGAAGATTACTGATTTCGGTTTTTCCAGACCCTATGTTTTAGAAATCGGAGGTAACCCGAGGGAAGGCACTAAATCTCAATATCATTACAATGGGTATAGGGATCCTCGACTTTGGAATGCGCATAAGGCGGCTGTTTTTCCTGAACTATCACCTCATTGCGACATATATTCTGTTGCAGTTATAATGTATGAACTCATCTTTAAAGAATACTATATGAGCAAGGAATTTATAGACCAATTTGCGATTAAAGACCCACAACCTCCTGAGTATTATCTTCCTTCTATAAGGGACAACTATAAAGAGAAAATGGCGAAAATAGAAAATTCAGAAATAATGAAGAGGAATAAGAGATTGTTGAAGTTCTTAACTTTGGCTCTGGATCCGACTCTGGAGCCCAGGTTAGAATTGGGGAATAAAAAAGAAATATCTTCAAATGTGCTTGAGTTGTTCAAGAATTTTGATGGTCGTTTGACTGTAAAAGCCAAAATTGAAGATATGAAGAAAAAATTCGATGAACTACCAAAAAATACAATCAACGACATAATTCCGTTCTTGAAGCAATACAAATCACTGATTGACCTTATTAAAGAAGAAAATAACGGCTATCTCTCGACTGCCTGCATTGCAGATTTCGAGGATATAGTTAATAGGATAACAGAAACATACAAACTTCTGCTTGAAAAAGAACCTATACTAAGAAAAAAGATTCCAACAGAAGTGCTCAAACAATGTGAGAGCAATAGCTCAGGTCCTATAGAATGGTTCAAGAAAATCTTAGGATATGAAGGAAAAGAGAAAGAACAGGCATTCAAGAATTTAGTCATGCAAACCGGGGCAAGATATGACCGTTTCATTGATGATATCAATACCTTGCAGGAGATTGTTGATAACACAATAGAGCCAGAGAAACAGCTTCAGCAACTTAATGACCCGAGTTATGTCTATACACCTAGACAATAATAATAAAAATAAACCACAATGCAAAAGGACCTTTTCAAGAAGATTAAGAATGACTTTAAACAAGCTCAGGTAATTTCAAGATACTTCAAGGACAACACGTATTACACATCTGATGAAATCAAAGCACAAGTAAAAAAATTTCTTAAGTCCATAGGAATAGATTCCAAGCGAGCAGAAGAGATTTTCTCTTTAAACTTCTACTCAGATTTAACTGAAATAGATAAGAAAAATCTGGAGAATATTATTATTATGTTGAAAAATAACTATGAAACCAAGACTGAAAATTCTTCGTCATCTCAATTAGATATTTCTCAAAAAAATATCATTCCAAGCCCTGAGGAATTTGCAAATAAGTTTTTAGAATATGACAAAAAAATTGAGAACTTGCTTAAAGAAAGAATAAAATTAGAGAAGGACTATAAGCAGCTCTATGAAGAATATGAAAAATCAACAGGTGAGAAACTCAAAGACTTGTATAATATGAAACTAAAATTGGAAGCAGCAACAAAAGAATGTTTATTAAAAAAAAATACTATAGAAGATTTAAAATCACAGCTAAGAAGATCTGAATCCGTTTTTAAAAAAATTCTTGAAGAGAAAAACAATGAAATATCAAAACTATCTGTAAAAATCGCAAATCTGAAGAGCGAAATTAAGGCATGGAAATACAATGGCTCTTATCCAATAAAAGGAATCTTAAACAACATCCTTTTCGGTGTAGGAGGCTTAATTTTGGGGCTTTTGGCATATGGAATAGGGTCCCATATTTTTTCATCAAGTAAGGATCAGAAAATAAAACAGCCAGTTCAGCAACAAATTAATGAAAACTCTAAAACTTTTGAACAACCCAACAAAACCAGTTCAAACAAAAAAAACGCTCCTGTTTATCATACTGTCAATAACTCAAAAAAAAACACACATAGTTACACTTCTTCAACAACAATGCAACCGAAGCAAGAGCCAATAATAGAACAGCAAAATAAATCAGATTATAAAAAATTAACAAATGATATCTTATCAAAATGGGCAGAAGGCAATATTTATTATAATCAAAAAAAATTTTCTGAAGCCCTGAAAATATATGATAATCTTATTTCAAATAAAAATATAAATTCATTCTACGAGACTTTAGGCGGCGCAAATAAACTTGCTTTTAGGAGAGATTTGTGTAAACTTGCGCTCGGGGCCTCTGCAGATACTAGCTACCTTATGTCCTGCTCTGCATGTTATTCTAATTATTGGGAGTATGAAATCGTAATAGATAAATTAATTCAAAAAGGAAATTTTGATGATGCTAAAAAACTCGCTATACAAGGAAATCTTTCAGAAAAGATATGGGATATTGAAAATCAAGAGATAATCCAGAAGAAACATATTCAAGGAGCATCTTCAAGGCAGGAATATTTAGATACTCTAATGAATATATTAAATAATTGCAGAAATGGTCAGAAAGAAACAGTCAAAAATACCTACAACTGGACAAAGGTAGAGATAAATGAGGAAGAGTTTATGAAAAAGGATTATGACAATTCAAAGATAACTAATTTAATGATAGAGATAGAAAGTTGTCTCTAGCTTTATTAATGGCATTATAGGCCCTTATAACATATAAAATTGTTGTAATGGCCTAGACAACAAGTTTTTTTTAAAAACAGGAGGGATTAATATGGAAATGAATAAATCTGATGTGTCGCAAGATCTGGAAACTCAATTAAGCCAGTATGACATCAATTTCGAGGATTTTGAAAAAAAAGGCCTTATGAGGTTAGAAGAGGCACAAAAGCCATATGGACATGGTTTAATAATGACATTTATCTTTACAATATTGAAAAAAATAGGCATCTATGACCAGCCAAAAGCATTCAAAAAAAAACTCACTAAAAGACTAACAAAGTCAATCGAAGATGTTGAAAAGAGAATAAATAAATGTCATTCTATTCAGGAAGATGTTTTAAAGCTTTCTCAGAAATATCAAAGTTTAATGTTTGAATATGAAGCGGAAAAAAAGAAATTCGAGGAGCTTCTTAAAGCAGCTGAAGAGGAGATAAAAAAAGAACAGAACCCTGAGCAAAAAAGATTGATGGAAGGAGATATAAATACAATCAACAACAAGATAGAAGACTTGTCAGAGCTTATTGTAACATATAAAGATTATTCCCAACAGTATATGAATCAATTCCATAAATTGGGTGTTGTAGAAATGCTCTCAAAGAAGATCAGATTAGGATTGCAAAAATCAAAATCAGACATTGAAACCCAGATTTCTTTTGATATGATGTCTTACTATAAATTCCAGAAAAGCCAGAATAAAGAGATGCAGAGTATAGAGAGATTCCTTACTGATTTAAGGCGAAAAGAAAAAGATGCAATGGAATTCATAGCAAGTGTGCCTGTAACCTACAAAAAACCTTTCAGTCAGGATTATTCGGCAATGCATAAAGCCAAAAAGGAGGAGCTTCATAAAAAGCTGGAAACTTAAAATGTATGGTGATGATTTTGAGTCAAAATTTGCAAAATGGTTCCTATCTAATTATCAAAACACTAAAAAAAATAGCGAACAATCAACATCAAAATCATATACCTCAAAAACCGCGATAATAGCAGAATTCTTAAGGGATATAGAAAGAAAGAAAAAATATTCTGAATTAATAATCAAGATAAATTCAGACAACTTTGAGGAGAGGTCAGAATTGTCAAGGAAGATAATGAAGGCTTTCAGTGCGCCTGTAAAGACATTTAAATACATAAGATATTCTGAGCTGGAAGTTGAAAAGAAAGATGAGGAAAAAGCCCAACAGGAATTAAGCAAATATTCTTTTGTTCAAGGATGCAAAAAAGCCAAGATTTTCTACATCCCTGAGATATTTAATACAAAGAAAAATAACAAAGGAACCAGATGGAATCTTGTCAATATCGGCGCAGACATTGCGCAGAATTTCAGCAAGGGAGAAGGAATAAAAGTGGCTGTTGTGGATACTGGCGTTGACTATAAGCATATTGAGGTAAAAAATAATTATAGAGGCGGATTCAATGTGATTTATGAAAGCAATGACCCTTATGATGACCATGGGCATGGAACTCATTGCTCTGGAATAGTATGCGGAAAATCAACAGGAGTTGCACCTGGTCTTGAGCTTTTTGCGGTTAAGGTTTTAGATTCAGAAGGAAGCGGAACAGAAGGAGATATTATAAGAGGCCTGGAGTGGTGTATAGACAATGATATTGACATTGTCAGCATGAGCCTGGGCAGCAGATATCCATCTCCATCAGAGTTTGATATAATCAAAGCATTGTTTAAGAGGGGAATCGCGATTGTTGCAGCAGCAGGCAATGAAGGCTATGGTCCTAGTTATCCTGCTGCATATGACTATGTGATAGCAGTCGCAGCAGTTGATTCTAACAATGAGCATGCTGATTTCTCGAATATATATTATACAAATGATATCAGCGCACCAGGTGTTCTTGTCACAAGCTGTGTGCCTGGAGGAGAGTATGCTGCATGGTCAGGCACATCAATGGCAACTCCTCATGTGGCAGGAGCATTAGCCTTGCTAAAAAAATTGTATTATAAAAATCCAGAAGATTTAGAGGAGGCTATGAAAAAAACAGCGCAAAAACTAGGAAACATTAATGACCCTGAAAACAAGGATAAATACGGCGCAGGCCTTCTCAGAGTTGATCTTATGGTTCAAAAATACGCAGAAAAAGTAAGGAGGAGTGCTTGAGATGGCAAAGCCAAAATCTATAGAAGTTTTAGTAAGGTCTGATTTAGAGCAGTCTAAGTTGATTGAGTTGTTGGTGCAATTTAATATGACTTTCAAATATGCTCCAAAATATTCAAAAGGATATTACTATTTTAATTATCTTGGCAAAGAAGAAGAGCTCAAGGATATTCTTTTAAAATTAAAAAGCACAGAAGGATTATATGAGGCCACAATAACAAAAGAATACAAGATACCTGAAGATGATTTGAAATCTTAAAAACTAAAAAAATAAAAAACCTTAAAAATCTTTCTTCTGTTATAGTTGTTACATATCTGTCATAAATAAACAAAACATTTTTAAATAAAATCTTTTACGGTCAGATTATGAAAAGACCAAATTTTATGTTTTTCATCGCATTTTTCTTTTTACTATTTGTTTTTTTGATATTTTCAAGTATAAATGTATCAGCACTACATATCACATATTCTGTGGAGGTAAATGCTAACAATTCTGAAGCACAAGCATATTTTGAATCTATAAATGAGACCAAAGAATGTGAGAATAAATGCGAATTTGACATCCCTCTTTTTAATATTCCAGAAAATTATAGTATTCAATCATATCATCTTGATTTTGAGCCGAATGATGAATATAATGTCTATTTCACATCTACTTCTACAAATGAAACACAGAATCTGAATGACACTGTGACCATAATAGTCTTGCAGCAGCCAGACAACACAACAAATAACACACAAAACCAGACTCCTCAAATTGTGTGTGATGAGACAAGATGCGATATTGGTTGTGTGAAATGCGATGATGGTTGTCATCCTCCAAAATACAAATGCTTGACTGAATTTAAACTTGAAAAACTCACACCCTCATTAGTCCAAAAAGGCGAGAGCCAGATAAATTTATTGATAAGAAATACAGGAAATGAAATAATCAGGATGATATCTGCAGAAATAACAGGAGATGGAATAACAACAATCTCTGCAATTCCAATTGAAGAGTTGCTTGTTTCAGATAAAGACTATGTTTTTGTAAAAATTAATGCCTCTAAATCAGGAAACATAGACATAGTCATCAAATTCTACATAGGAAAAGAGCTTATAAGCAAAGAAGTTGAACAGATATATGTCTTGGAAGAAAAACCCACAAACACCACTGTGCCTGTTACTGAGAAATATAATGTGACTTTATTGAATAAGAGACTAGAGGCTTTAAAAGAAAAACACAAAAGTCTTGAGGTCTTATATACAGAGAAAAAGGCAGAAGGATACTATGTGGATATAATTTATGATAATCTTAAGGTGGCAATGGAATACATCAAAGAGGTCCAAATAAATTTGGTAGAAAGCAATTATAAAAAGGCTTCAACAGGAATGGACATTCTCGAAGAGCTATTAGTTAATATTGACCAGCAGCTTCAATCAGCCAAAAAAACAGAGTTGAGCAGTTCTGAAAAATTCAGGAATAAAATAATATATTTTGGGTCAATTGCAGCAGCCATAGTTTCTATATTGACAGCTTTTACTCTAATCAGAAACCATATCAATAAGCAGAAAATACTTGAACTTCATCAAAAAATTTCTAAATTAAAGCAGAAACAAGCAGAAGATACTAAAAGAGAGGATAAAATAAAGAAAAAAACAAAAAAAACAGGCAAAGGCAAAAAGCCCGAAAAACATGAGGCTTCAAATCAGGAGAAACCTGAAGAAAAAAAAGAATAAGTATTTTAATTTATTCTAAATAATATTAAATAATATTAATAATATTAAATATATTTTGAAAATGAGAGAACCTAAATGCCCCTATTTCGGAGAATGCGGAGGATGTTCAATACAGAACATTGAATATGAGCAACAGCTTGAAAAGAAAAAAAACTTTGTATTAACTGAGCTGAAAAAAGCAGGGATTAACATTGACGCTCCTTTAAAGATAATCTATGGAGCTGAATTCAGCTATAGGAACAGGATGGACTTTGTTTTTTCTGTGCATGGGCCTGGTTTCAGGAGAAAAAAAAGGTTTGACAGGATTGTTCCTGTTAGGAGATGCGAAATATCCAATGACAAGATAAATAAGATATTGTCAGAAGTTTGGGCTTGGTTTGAGAGAAATAAAGAAAAAATAGATGTCTTTAATCTAAAAACATTTTCCGGGACTTTGAAGTATGCTGTTATCAGGGCCTGCGAAAACACGGATTCTTCAACTATTACTTTCATTCTTAACAAGGATTCTGATAAACTCTCTGAACACATTGAGATGATAAAGGATTTCTCAAAAAACACTTCTGCAAAAAATGTAATAGTAGGATTTGTTGATAAAAAAGTTGATATGAGTATCTCTGATGAGTGTGAGATAATTAAGGGAAATATGAATATGACTGAAAAAATATTGTCCAAAGAAATGTCATTCTTTTCTCAATCGTTTTTTCAAAATAACACAAAGATGACTGAAAAGATGGTAGAGTATGTAAGATGGATATTTGAGAAGGAAAGGCCCAAAAACGCAGTGCTCATTGATTTATATGGAGGAGCAGGAACATTCGGATTAAATATGATGGAGTTGTTTGACCACACAATAGTTATTGATAATGAACCTAATAACATAAACCTTCTGGACAAAAATATAAAATCAAATAAGCTAACCAAGAAAATCCAGGCAATCTGCAAAGACGCTTCATTCATCAACAATCTGTGGTTTGATTCGCATCAAACAGTATATATGATAACTGACCCTCCAAGGACAGGCATGGACAAGAAGACAATAGACAGGATAAGGCAACTAAAACCAAAAAAAATCATATATGTGTCTTGCAATCCTTCCCAACTCGCCAAAGATCTGAACTTTTTGACTCGAGAATATGTTATTTCTTCTCTTGCAATATTTGACCTTTTTCCTCAGACAAGCCATGTTGAAACTGTTGTTGAGCTTGATGTAATGTGATATCAATACTAACTCACAGAGACAACACAGAAACTAATAGATTAAAAAAACTAATAAATAAGCTAAAAAACTAATAACTTAAAAAATATTCTGCATTCTTTACATATAAACTTGCATATAACCTTATCCAATGCCTAATTCTCTTTAGGATTTGATGAAAATATTCTTCTTCCATCTTGATATATCCTCAATATATTTGTTTCTTCTGAAAGCGTAAAAACAGTAGTATCTTTCAAATGCCATGATGCTGCTATAGCAGTCATGTGTCTTGAGTGGCAAGATTTATGGTCATAAGGAATTTTCATTTCAGCAAACATCTTTAGAGGGTCGAGATTTCTTAACATTATTCCTGAATGTAATATTTTTCCTGAATTATCGACGAGAATCGCATTGTCATAGAATCTTGTTGAGAATATCATATCTTTCGCTTTGTCTTCCATAAGATTCACATCTTTGCTCTTGAATATATTCTGCTCTTTGTCTGTTTCAAGAAGATGCTTGTCATCAAACTCCTTTTTCCATCCTAATACCATTATGAAGCCATAGCTTTCTGTGAAAACAGAACAAGGGTCTTTTCCCAGCTGTTTCAAGAATTTGACAAATAACTGCTGCTCTTGCTTTGAAAGCGTATAATACTGTAGAGGAAAATGAAATTCTCTTTTTTTCCTGAATTCGTTCAAAATGTCCCAAGCTCTAAGCTTTAATTCTAAAGGAATCAGATTAGGGTATTTCATAAATATATGTCTCAATTTATGTTCAGAATACAGTTTTGCAGTATCACAATACATCTCTACAACCTCCCAACCCGAATCTAGCCTTAGTTAAATTAAAGCAGGCAATTGTCTTTAAATTTCTTTAAAAGACTTATATATAAAAGTTGCCTTTTTTCTATACTAAGATACCCCTTTATTTCCACTGGAAAATACTAGAAAATAGTATCATATATTATCGTCAAATTTAAAAAAAGATTGTCTTTCTATTTAATGAATGAAAATTTTGATATTCAGTGATGTGCACGGAAATAAGAACGCAATAAAAAAGATTAAAGAACTATGTGAAAAGGAAAATCCGGATTTCTTGATTACAGCCGGAGATATTTCTAATTTTGGCAGAGATTATGATTATGTTGTCAATGAACTAGATGAGCTTGGCAAACTCATATTGTTTGTGCCAGGAAACCATGAAGAAGGATTGGATAATGATGCTTTGCTTGAGAACTCAGAAAATTGGGTAAATATCGATACTTCAGTGTATGAGTATGAAGATGTTGTAGTGGTTGGATATGGTGGAGGAGGATTTTCTACTAAAGACTTTGATTTTGATGACTTTATGAAAGAAATCTCCAAAGACATCAGAAAT
>JBBIVF010000016.1:11369-19634 GCA_037439845.1 Candidatus Woesearchaeota archaeon | reverse complement strand
GTGGTCTTCATTAGGTATTTGTGAGATGGCTTATTTGAATATCAAGTCAGGTGCAATCCCGGTTTTCAAGATTGAATTTGCATTAACTCAAGCAGTATCAATGCCTAAGCTCAAAGTAGAACGTGAAGAATATCTGCCACCAGAGATACCTAAACCAAAAGCTAATATAATCTATGCATTTTTCTCGATTGAGCCAATAAAATTTGATACATCTATGATAAAATATTCTAAGGTCATTCTCAAAATAAAGGAAGACTACATCAAGGAGAACAATATTGATATAAATTCTATAAAGCTTCAGCGTTTTGTTCAAAATTCCTGGGAATCATACACAACTGATTTTGATGGCAAAGATGGTTCAGACTATCTATTTTCAACACAATTACCAGGATTTTCGTACTTCGCTATTTCTATGTCAAAAAAACCAAAAATAGAAGATATTATAGAACTAGAAGAAAGTGCTGTGGAGATACCTCAAACTCAAGAAAATGATATTGAAGAATTCAATAAATCCGATGAGTCTGTGCCAGTTGATTTGAATGTAAAAAAAGCAAAGAAAGAAGGCATAAACTGGATTTTGATGATTGGCATAATACTAATAGCATCAGCTGTTCTGATAGTGCTTTGGCAGACATTCAAATCAGAGCCTGAACCAGAGAGAATAAAGAAGAAAGGATTCCTTCAGCAGCAGAACTTGGATGATTTCTTTGACAAGAATCTTAAGGTAAAGGAAAAGTGATATAGTGCGATATAAGTTTTTTATTTAAATATAGCGAATAATCAAATTATTATTAAATTAGAGGTTCCATCATTTCTTTTGGTTTTTTTATTCCCAATAATTTAAGCACAGTTGGCCCAACCTGAGGCAGCAATCCTGGTTTTTTGTGATATTTTTGTTTGAATTTCAGATCAGATACCAAAATGCATCTGACAGGACTTATAGTGTGGGAAGTTTCCCATCCTGGACTCATATCCTCGCAATTCCCGTGGTCTGCAGTAATTATTATATGACCTTGCTCTTTAAACTCCTCTACAATTTTTTTCAAGCATCTGTCGCTTGCTTCTAAAGCAGCTAAAGTAGCAGAAAAATTTCCAGTATGACCTACCATGTCCGGGTTCGCGAAATTAACTAATATGAACTTGTATTTTTTCTCTTGGATTTCTCTCAATAAATGTTCTGTAACTGTGTATAATGACATCTCTGGTTTTAAGTCATATGTTTTGACTTTGGGTGATGGTATAAGCAATCTGTCTTCATATTCAAATGGTTTTTCCTCTCCACAATTATAGAAATATGTGACATGAGCATATTTTTCTGTTTCAGCAATTCTGAACTGCGGCAATTTATTCTTTGAGATTACTTCCCCAACACAATTCTTAATCTTAATCTCAGGAAACGCTATGTTAGTCTTTATTTTCTTTTCATACTCAGTAAAAGCGACATAAAAAATGTCCAGTTTTTCTCGTTTAAATTTGTCAAAATCAGGTTGGACAAAAATTCTAGTTATTTCACGTGCCCTGTCTGACCTAAAATTAAAGAAAATCAAAGAATCATGGTTCTTGATGTTATGCACTTGATTATGCTTTTTGCAATATATTATTGAAGGAGTTACGAATTCATCTCTTTCCTTTCTCTTATATGCTGCTTCTATTGCTTCTAAAGGATCATAATAATAAAGCCCGACTTTATTCACCATCGCGTCGTATGCTTTATGCTCACGATGCCACCTTGAATCTCTGTCCATTGAATAAAATCTTCCGATTATTGTAGATATCTCGCCGAGTTTTCTTTTTTTGCAATGATTCATCACCATTTTTATGTACTTTTTTGCAGACATAGGGTCAGTATCTCGACCATCTAAAAAACAATGAATGTACAAGTTCTCAATCTTATTCATCTTCGCCATATCTATTAAAGCAAAAAGATGGTTAATATGTGAATGCACTCCTGCATCAGAGCACAGTCCCATAATGTGAAGAGTTGAGTTGTGCTTCTTTACATTTTCAAGTGCAGCTAACAATTTTCTATTCCTGAAAAAACTCCTATTTTTTATTGACTTATTGATTCTTTCTAGATCTGAGTCTACAACTCTTCCTGCACCCAGATTCATATGCCCTACTTCAGAGTTGCCAATATAACCTTCTGGAAGCCCGACTGCATTTCCTGATGCTTTCAAAAGTATATTGTCATATTTTTTTAAAAGATAATTATAGAATGGCATATTGGCTTGTAAAACAGCATTATGTGCTTTTTCTTTTCTCACCCCAAATCCATCTAGGATAATAAGAAGAACATTTTTTTTGTTAGTATTTTTTCTTATATTCTTCAATCTGGAACTAACTTTACTATTTTTCTTTACACCTCTTTTTTTCATTTTATATTTCTGAAAATATGTCGAACTTTATTTCTTTGTAACTGACTAAAGTATCCATATCCTTTATGCTGGTTCTGAAATCTCTTCTTAAATCCTGCAGAATCTTGTGGAAGTCTGCTTGGGTTTTAGCAGTAATACCCATCAAAAAATTATATTCGCCGATTGTTTTTTCAAGAAAAAGAATATTTTCATTCAAAGAGGCAAATTCCTTTAATCTCTGTAAATCCTTGCTGAATATTGTTCTCATTGAAAGAAAAACAATATAGAAGTGATAACCTAGAAGACTATAGTTGACTGCTGTTGTGAAACCCTCTATTACATTCGACTTTATCATCCTTTCTATTCTGTAATTAATAGTATCCTGGCTAACTTTCAGCTTCTCCGCATAATATACTGCTGAATTTCTGCAATTTATGCAAAGTTCCTTTAGGAGTCCTATATCAACATCATCTAATTTTACTTCATCTAATTTTTTAACCTGCTTTTCATTAATTTCTATGAGTTTTATTATATCCTTAGGCACGAATTCCTTATGAATCTCTTTTACTGTTTCCATTACTTCTATCTCACCCATACCATCATTGAAATTATTAATTATATTATCCATAATAGAATCTATCTGCTCTGAATTATTTGCTATTACAATTATCTCCAAATCCCATTTGTCTGAATACTCTATTACTGATATGACATTCTTTATAGATTCTAGATATGCATAGAATTTTTCTTTTGTTTCATCGCTCATCATGTCTGTTTGCATATATATGTGAAAAACTTTCTTGCCGAGAATATCATAATTTATGATTGGAAAAAATCTCTCTATTACTCCAAGTTTTTCGAGTCTCTCTATTCTGTACCTAACTGCATCTCTTGATAAAAGCACTTTTTTTGCAATTTCAGAAAAAGAAAGCCTTGAGTTTTGCGCTAACAGAGATATTATTTTTTTATCTTTCAGGTCAACTTTTGGTATTGTCTTGATATCTCCATTTATTCTTGTCATAATACTTTTTCAATAGAATTTCTTTAAAAATGTTACGTTTTTTTGGAATTAATTAGATAATTCTTGCTCGATTTCAAGCAATCTATTATATTTTGCCAAGCGCTCATATCTGCAAGGAGCACCTGATTTTATCTGGCCTGCTCCAAGACCAACGCAAAGATCTGCTATAAAGCTTGATCCTGTTTCTCCTGATCTATGTGAAATCATAACTTTCCATCCTGCTTTTTTAGCAATATTAAATGATTCAATTGCTTCGCTTAATGTTCCTATTTGATTGACTTTCAATAACATAGCATTACATAACCTGTTCTTTATCGCAAACCTTATTCTTTCTGGATTAGTTACAAGGAGATCATCTCCAACAATCTGTATTTTCTTACCTAATTTGTTCATAATCATTTGCCAAGAACTATATTCATCCTGCTCAAAGGGGTCTTCAATTGATATGATTGGATATTTTTTCACAAGATACTCATAAAACTCTAATAATTTTTCAGGTGTCATAATTTTTCCATCAACATAATATTTTCTTGTTTTCTTGTCATAGAATTCAGACGCTGCGCAATCAAGCGCAAATTTTACTTTTCCCCAATATCCTGCTTTTTTCACTGCTGATTTAAGAAGTTCAAGCGCTTCCTCTACTCTTTTAAGATTTGGAGCAAAACCTCCTTCATCTCCAACACTTGTTGAGCTTTTACCATATTTTTTCTGAATTTCTTTTTTGAGCATATGATATGTCTCAGAAGCCATTCTCAACCTTTCCGCAAAAGTCTTTGCCTGAGGAACAATCATAAATTCCTGAAAAGCAAGATTGTTGTCTGCATGTTTTCCTCCATTGATGACATTGAAGAAAGCCATTGGCAATATTTTTTTCTTACCTAGGACAGAATAAAGAGGAACTTTTTCTACTTCACTTCTTAATCTCGCAAAAGCAAGAGAGGTGCCTAATATGGCATTAGCGCCTAACTTAGATTTATTTTTTGTCCCATCAAGCTTTATCATTATCCTGTCAAGCTGTTTCTGAGATTTAATCTCTATACCTTTAATTCTTTTGAAAATTGTTTCATTCACATACCAACATGCTTTTAATACGCCCATTCCATTATATCTTTTTCCTCCGTCTCGCAGCTCAATTGCCTCATGCTTTCCGGTTGAAGCACCTGAAGGAACAGATTCAATTGCAAAATGTTTTCCAGAATATGCCTTTACTTCTATTGTAGGATTTCCTCGAGAATCAAGTATTTCTCTGGCTTGAAGTTTAGTGATATTCATTTTAACATCTTTATTTTTGAATTATAATTTATTTTACCATTATAAAAATTTATCCAATATATTATCCAATATAATTAGTGTCTTGCAAACTTTTTTTGCTTATATCAAGACCTTTGATTTTTCTCATCTCTTGTTCTATTTCATTTATTTCTTTATCCAAGTCTTTTAGATCTACATTTATTTTTAGCTTTTTGTTAAGAATCTGCAATATCTGCCTCGCTCCTTTTATTCCAATATACATTGGGTGAGAATATGTCTCAGCAAGAATTGCTATTGCGGGTATTTTTCTTTTTTTCGCCATGCCTACAAGTAATCCAGAAACACCCATAATAGGGCCTATTACTCCATATGATTTCTGGTTCAATATTGTTCCTTTAGAATATTTTTCAGCTATTTCAGGGTCATTTGCAGCAGAATAAACTTTAGGTTTTTTTGGTATTACATTAAGGCCTATGCCGCCTAATGTTATTATTTCCTTTACTTTATATTTTTCGCAAAGGTCAAGTATTCTGTCAGAAAAAGAATATGAGGACACCTCATCTATGGGCTGCACATCTCCTGCCAAGAAGAGAAAATCAGGCCCTTTTTTCATTTTTTTATAATATATCTCTATTTGTGGCAATTCAACAAGATTCTTCTCGTTTATGTAAACTGAAGGTGGATATGCATAAGAATTTATATCACATAATTTCTCTGCATTCATCTTTTCAATTATGAAATCAATCACAACTTTGCCAACATTTCCAATTCCGGGCAATCCCTCGATCAAGATAGGATTTTTCAGTAAAATCTTTTTCTTAGTGAAATTAAAGTTCCACTTCATAACCATCCCCTTTTTTTAAGTTCTTCTTTTTTTGCCTTTCTTCTATAATCAGCATACTTGTCAGGAAAAGAGTATTTTTGAGGTTTAGGAGTAAAAGTATTTCCGCCACACTTACATTTTGTTTCTAAAGTGTATGCATTACAACTCTCGCATTTCATTATGTGTTTCATCTTATTCCATTCTTTTGAAACTAAATTCTGAATTGTGTTTTTTTAGATATTCTTCTGTTTTCAAGACATATGTTTCAAGTTTTCTTTCAGTCTGTTTGATATCCGTACATTCAAGATTTATCATATATTCTCCGCCGCCGAGATATTTTATCTTCAGTCCATCCATGCTTGATAGTATTTTAAGAGCCTCTTTGATTATGTCTATTCCATTAGGCTCATAGCTTTTAATTTTAACTTCTCCTTTTATCTCTAAAATTTTTGGCTTAATTCTTGATTTTATGAGCTCCAATAACTTGCTTTTAACTTTTTCATCAATCTTTACTTTGTTTAGTATTGTCTCATTTGTGGAAACATCCTCAAAGAAATCACTTAGGTATTCATATTCTTGGAAAACCTGCGTAGTTAATTCATCATAAAGTTGCATCTTGTCCTTGCCAATATCTTTAGCTACAATATCCAAAATCTTCTCTGCCATTTGCTCCCTCTTTATCTGTTCTGCTTTGAGTCTTCTCTGGCTTTCATTAACTCGTCTTAAAGAGAGGTCAATATTTCCTGTTTTTGGATCTACTTTCAGCACTTTGCAGATTATTATTTTGCCTTCTTTTACATAATCAGCAAGATTTCTTATTCTTCCTGCAGATATCTCAGAGATATGCAACATACCTGAAACATTATACTCAAGTATGTTGACAAATACAGAATCCTTGTAGACCTTAGTGACTTCGCACATCACTATCTCAGAGTCTTCAGGCAATCCCTTTTTCTTTCGGATAAGTTCCATTTTTACTTTAGTTCAAGAACTTCGAGTATTCTTGCTTTTACCTTTGTCTTGCCTCCTGTTGCTTCTGCAATAATCTTTCCGCAGACAAGGCACGGAATAGAGGATGCAGTTTTTCCAAATATTATTTGTTGGTTTTTGCATTTAGGACATCTTACTTTTACGAATCGTGATGTTGGTTCTTTTCCCATAATTTTAACCCCCTGATAGAGTTTGATGGTTTTGTGCCTTTAAAAGTATATTTAAATGTTATTGAAAAAAAGCTTTTCTTTATTATTTTCTATATTGAAATAAATAAATATCAAAACTTTCAAAGCAACTGCGTTCTTTGATACGCTTTATAATAGCAAGTTCTTGAATTCTTTTCTTTTCTAATAATAAAAAATTCATCAAAGTTGATATTAGGATTCACAAAAAGCAGTTCCTTATCATAGAATTTCTCTAGAAAAAGGCCAGATTTTCTGTTATCCGTGAAATGTGGAATTTTCATATCAGGAGTTAAGTTTATATGATATTCTGAGGACAATGTTGATCTGAGTTTGTTCTTGTCTATAAAGAAAGACTTGCAATCAATAAGATGGCTTTTTTCTTTATGTTTAACAAGAAGTATAGAATCAGGATTGAAATTTAATATCATATTTTTTGGCTCTGCTTTGGCAGCGACAATATTAAAGTTTGTCTTATGAGGATCTTCTATCTCAAAAAGATCTACTTGTATTAATGTCAAGTCTTTTCTGCAATTTTTTAGCAAAAAAGCCAGAGCCTTTACATATTGATCAGGATTTCCATGAAATTGTTGTTCTGTCTTCTCAGTAATGAGCTTTATTATGTTTGTGTTTGAATGCAACCACAAAAGAAGCTGATAGACCAGCTTGTCAAATGTGTCTGCAGGAAGATTTATATTGACCTCTCCTGGTTTTGAGAAATATTCATCAAGATATATTGTCTTTCCATACCTATCATCCAATCTCATGATTATGCTTTATTGATTTAGATTTATAAAATTTTTTAGTCCTGTTATAAATTCCATTATAACTTTAATATTGAAAATAATCAAAACATATATAAAAAGAGGAAAAGACCTCTTTTGACATAATGAAAAAAATCGTCATATTCCTCATACTTGCATTATTGATTCTTCTTTCTCCAGGATGCAAGACAAAAATCGCTAATGCAGAAGAGACTAAATGTATTGGTGAAAAAAGTTACTTGTTTATATCAAATAATTCCCAGAGCTACAGGCAGATACTTGTTTTTGAAAATGTAAATGATCTAAATATAATAGATTGCGACATGGCTCCTTATGACTGTAACGAGATAAAGAAATATCCAACATGGATAATAAACAATAAGGTTTATGAGGGCTACCATTCATTGAATTCTTTAAAAAAATTAACAAATTGCTAGCAATATTAAATTTTAGAATATCAGCCCTAATTTTGTTGTCTGACTAGAGCAATCTGCCAACTCTGATGAGCGCCGGAGCTGGGATTTGAACCCAGATATCCCGAAGGAAACTGGCTTTTATGGGCAAATATTTGCTTTTTTTGCCTCTCAAGGCCAGCGCAATACCAAGTTATGCGACCCCGGCATAGATTCTAGAAAGTTCTATAATGTTTATAAATGTAACTGTTAATTCAGAAAAATTATGAATACTATTTATGTAAATTGACTATAAATTAACAAAAAAGACATTTTGATATGTAATTGATAACATATACCTGAATTATATTTGAATTTTATATATTATTTTATATTTTTATTATTTTTTATTATTATTTTTATTATATTTTTTTTATTATTTTTTATGATTATTTTTTATTATTATTTTTATTATTTTATATTTT
>JBBIVF010000016.1:9491-11269 GCA_037439845.1 Candidatus Woesearchaeota archaeon | reverse complement strand
TTATGATTATTTTTTATTATTATTTTTATTATTTTATATTTTTATTATTTTTTATAATTATTTTTTATTATTATTTTTATTATATTTTCTTATTAATTATTTTTATTATAATTTTTTTATTATTTTTTCTTATTAATCATTTTTTCTTACTATTATTATTTTCTTATAATTTTCTTTTATTTTTTTATTATTTTTTATTATTATTTTTTTATTTTTTTATTTTTCTTTAATTTTTTTATTTTCTTTATTTTTATCATTACTCAATTATTTTATCTACAGGCCTTAACCACCCTGTCTTAGAATTCTGGTCCAGCCAAATTACCTTGGCAGTGACTTTCATTCCTTTCTTGCATTTCTCGACAAAGAGCAAATAATCATTTATTTTCACTATTCCATTTTTTCCTGTGCCTTCCTCTATATTGACTTCTATTGTCGCACCCTGCTTAAGCTCATTATCAATTACTGGAGGATTGAACTCAAGCTCATTCTCATACTGTTCTTTATACCAATCCTGAAATTCGTATTTTAACTTTTTTACCTCATCAAGAAAATTTTTTCTTGCCTGCTCTTCTTCACTGACAAACTCAGTATATTCAGGAGCATCTTCAGGCAAAGCTAATTTCACAGGTTCTTTGCTTTCAGGTTTATCAGGTTTGTTTTCAATTTCCCTTCTTAATTTATCTATCTCTTTCTGCACCTCTTCAAAACTAACCTCTGGCATAAATGTTGTTTGGCAAATGCTATATAAAAAAAGAACTCATCACTTCACAATAGTTTCATTTGAAAATAAGTTTTAGATATAATATCCTGTATCTCTATTGAAATTTCCTGAATGTCTCTCTCGCCATCAATAAGATATATCCTATTCTTGTCTCGTGAATTATAATACTTCATTATTCTATGATAACCATATATCAATCTCTCGTAAAACTCCTTTCCTTTTTTCTCAAAATAATCTGGCGTATGTTTATTTCTTCTTGACCTCTTCAGCATTGTCTTGTAACTTATATCAATAAAAAATGTCAAATCTGGCAAAATATTTTTCACGCTCTCGTGGCTTTTTTTCCTAAGCTCTTTTACAATTGCTTTTGCCTTTTTCTTATCTTTTTCAGGCCCATATCCTTGATACACTTGAGTTGAGTACAGGCATCTGTCTGTCAAAACCCATTCACCATTGTTAAGGCAAGGCTCAACAATTGTATCAATTATGTTGGCTCTGCAAGCATCAAAAGCCAAAGCCTGGGCTCTAGGTGATTTCACGCAATCATCCAGCAATGCTTTTCTTATGGATTCTCCAAACTCAGTTCCGCCAGGCTCTCTTGTTGTTATGACCTTAATGCCCTTGGATGAGAGATAATTTTCGAGTATCTTTAATTGCAATGATTTTCCGCAGAAATCTATTCCTTCAAAAGCAATGTATACTCCTTTGATTCTATGAAACATTAGATTGATTTATAGAGTATAATATAAAACCTTTTAGAATTTAGGATTAGTAACAACTCTAATACTTTCCATGAACTTCCCAGACATCAATATCAGAACCTGATTTGACTTTATATATCTTTTCCTTGGCTGCATTAACCACTACTTTGGCAACTTGAATAGGAGGTCTTCCATCAAACCCTGTCATTGCAGTTGAGGTTCTGTCTGGATTAACGCAATACAATCTTATTCCTTTGTCTTTAACTTCCAATGCAACTGTTTGAGTAAAACCTCTTACTGCAAATTTTGTTGCGCAATAAACAGATAGCGTAGGATGAGGATTCTTGCCTGCTCTG
>JBBIVF010000016.1:0-9481 GCA_037439845.1 Candidatus Woesearchaeota archaeon | reverse complement strand
TCCTATATTAATTATAATCCCATTTCTCCTCTTTACCATAAACTTCAAGGTCTCTTTTGTCATATTGATTAGACCTTCAAGATTTACTTCTATCTGCAGCTTTATGTCTTTCTCACTCTCCTCAAGAAGATTCTTCCAAGATATGACTCCAGCGTTATTAACAAGAACATCTATCTTCTTGTATTTATTGACGATTTGTTGCAGGCAGTGTCTTATGCTTTCCTGACTTGTTACATCAAGACAAAACACATTTGCGTCTTTTGCTCCTAAGTCAATGCAATCTTTTGCAACGCACAATGCGCTTCTTCTATCCTGAAGGTAAGTTATGATAACAATAGATTTCTCTTTCGCGAAAAGTTTAGCGGTTTCTGCACCTATTCCTGAATTTGCTCCGGTTATCAGCACAACCTTGTTTTTCAAGTCCATAAAAATAAAATTAAGAGAATTATTTATAAAAATTTCTAAATCAAATTCCTAAATCAATTCTTTTATTATTTTTGCAGCTAACTTAGAAGTCATGCCATTTACATCCTTTATAGGATTCACCTCGACAATATCAGCCATCTTCACATTAAGGAGATTTATTCTTTGAATGAGATAAATCAACTCCCTAGAAGAAAATCCGCCTGGCTCAATATAACCTGTTCCAGGAGCAAACGCAGGATCAACTGCATCTATATCTATGGACAAGTACAATGAATCGTAAACTCTTAAGAATTCAGTTATAGTATCGCATACATAAGGAAGAGATTCCAGCATAATTTTCTTCATTGAATACCATCTTATTCTATTGGACTTGAAATAATCTATTTCTTTCTCACTCCAATTTCTTAGCCCGATAATAAAAACATTCTCTCCTTTTATTGTTCCTTCATCTATCAGGCATTTAAGATAATTTTGGTGGTCAACTGAATCAAACTCTTGGAATACATCAGGATGTGCATCAAATATCACTAAAGCGATTTTATGGCCAGAAAAGAATTTTCTGAAACTTTTGAAACAGGGATATGTTATTGAATGGTCTCCGCCTAAACAGATTGTTTTTTGAGATATTAAATTTAATTTTTGATACACTTTAGAGCAGAGGTCCTTGAAATCGTCAAACTCAGCATCAATCTCCTCAACAGAGATGCTTGCCTGCTTGTGGTTTTCTGAGCACCAGACCTCATCAAGTTCCTTTATAATAGAATCAGGGGCCAGAGAGCATTCTTTATTCTTTCCTAATGAGCCTTTTGAATAAGGTATCTTGAGGATTTTCATAAGAAAAAGTAATCAATTTATCTTTAAAAATGTTATCAAAAAATTTATAAAAGTTCATCTAAAATGAATGACTCAATGAAATGTCCATATTGCGACCACCATGAATCCAAGGTCATTGATTCAAGAGAGTCAGAGGACCTTGAAACTACAAGAAGAAGAAGAGAATGCGAGAAATGCGGCAAGAGATTCACCACATATGAAAGGGTAGAAAACCTAAATCTCATAATAATAAAGAAAGATGGAAAAAGAGAGCAGTTCAATCGCAGCAAGATACTTTCAGGGCTTCAGAAGGCCTGCGAGAAAAGGCCAGTTACAGTTGAGCAAATGGAAAAATTGGTTGATGAGATAGAAACAGAGATTAAAAACATGGCCCAGATAGAGATACCCAGCAAAATAATTGGAGAGTTAGTGATGCAAAAACTCAAGAAGCTTGACAAGGTGGCCTACATTAGATTTGCCTCTGTGTATAGGCAATTTGCAGATGTAGAGGAGTTCGAGAAGGAACTAAAAAAATTGCTAGAAAAATAATGAGGGGGTAAAAAAAATGGCACACTCAATAATACATAATCACAAGGATTGTATAGGTTGCGGTGCATGCGCAGCAATAAGCCCAAAATTTTTTGAGATGACAGAGCAAGGAAAAGCTCATCTCAAAAAAAGCAAAAAGCTGAATGAAAAAGAGGATGTATTAGAGATAAGCGACAAGGAGGTAGAAGCTGCGAAAGAAGCAGCAGAATCCTGCCCTGTTTCTGTGATAAAAGTAAAATAAGATGAGAGATATTCTCGTCATTGGAATAGACCCCGGAACAACATTAGGATACGCTATTTTGGATATATTCTCCAGGCCTATTGAAATAGATTCAAAAAAAGAGATGAGCCTCAGTGAGTTGATAACAATATGCATGAAGAGAGGCGATATTGCGATTGTCGGCACAGACAAGAATCCTGCACCTGATTTCGTGAAGGAATTCTGCACAAAGACAGGCGCGAGGCTTGTTCTTCCTAAAAAGAATCTTCTGGTAGAGGAGAAGAAAAAGCTTGTGCTGAAATTCAAAAAAAGATTCAAAAATATTCACGAATCAGATGCCTTGGCATCAGCATTATATGCGATAAAGAAAAGCAGAACCTTAGTTAAAAAGATAATTCATTTTGCAAAAAAGAATAATAAAGAGCACATAAAAAACCAACTTATTCTCTTGCTTCTAAAGAACAAGGAATTTAATCTCAAAAAAATAGTTGAAATGATAGAATCAGACAACAAAGAAGAGGAGAAAAGAAACATCAGCAATATATTGAAAGACGACTCTACATTAAATAGGTTTAGAAAATTGTATGAAAAAGCTCAAGCAAAAGATCTAGAGATAATGAAGCTTGAGAAAAAAATAGATGAGCTTGAGTCAGAGATGAAAGAGAAAGACGCGCTCATTAATAGAATGTCAGAGAAAATGAAGCGATTTTCTTTATCTGAAAAATCAAAACAGCTGCTTCATTTCAAAGAAAACAGGATACTTATTTATGAGCAATTGATAATTGACTTAAAAAAGCAGCTGCAAGATATAAAGTCAGAGAACGCCATTTTGAATGAGGTTATCAACAATAAAGAAAAATACGAAATCGCCAAAAGATACAATGATCTTGGCAAGGATTTTGTGCTGGACAGCAAAACTCGTGTGGTTTTTGTTGAAAATCCAGAAAACATATCAGAGAAATCTGTTGAACAGATAAAAGACCTTCCTTTCATATATATTGGAAAAGAACCTCCAAAAAAACTGTCGACAAAACTTGCTCCTATAATGATAAATTGCGCGAGTGCAATACTCTACAAAACAAAAGATAAGGTAATTTTAGATGCGAAAAAAATCCAAGACATAAAGGAAAAAAACAAAATATTAATTGACATTATAGAAAAATATAAGGCCTCAAGAAAAAAATAAAAATACAAAGAGATAGATGTTGCTGAAAAGACAACTTGATTTTAAATAAAAAGAAAAAAACAAAATAAGGTGATTAAAATGACAATTGATGATGACCTTAAATTCAAGGATTTTGTCAAGTTCTTAAATTCTGAGAAGCTAAAAAAAGCACATTATTACATCGAGAATAAAGAGATGCCAAAAGATCCTAAAGAGTTGAAGATAGAAGAGCTGAAAAAAGAGAGAGAGCAGATAGAAGCTTTATATAAAGAAGTGATAAAGAAAAAGGAGCAAGAAAAAGCTGCGATTGCAGACAGTTATCAGCAAGAACTCGCAAAAAAGGAGGAATTAATAAAGATTCAAGAGGCAGAAGCCTCGAAAAAAATAGAAACACTAGAGGAAAAAGTTGAAGAGCTAAAAGATGTTCTTGAAAAAGACCCCACTGTGAAAGAAGAGGTCATAATAAATGGAAAAGCATATGACCCGGATTTAATAAAAAAGAACAGAGGCCTTTAATTTTTTTAAGTTTTTTTTAATTTCTTATTATATAATTTTTCTTTTGTCTACTTCAACACCACAAAAAATCAAAAAATCAATCTTTTTTTGCCATCTCCCAAAGAATGTCAAAGTATCTTCTATAAGCGTCAGCAATTTTCTGATTGCATATCTGAATAATAATCGGCTCTTTCTCATACAGCACAAAATTGACTTCGTCTCCGCAAATGCTTGTTGAAACAGGACTATCAAATTCTTTAGGCAGATATCTGGCCTCTGTGTAAGGCATCTTGTTTAGGAAATTTATTCTCTTTCTAGCGTCAAAGTTATATATGTGTTTAATTTCCAGCTTTTTCTCTATTCTTCTCTTGTGATAATGCACAAGAAAAGGCCCTAACATCTTGTATGCTTTTCTGGGCAAACCATATACAACCCTGCTCATGTTCTTCTCAAGATATCCCTCGAGAATATTCTTGTATGCTTTCACACCAGTAAGAATCCTTGCTTCTGGTTTAGGACCTGAAAGATTCTTGTCTAAAATCAATTGAGGAATAACTGACATTAATTTCTCTTCCTTTCTTTTCAGAATATTAATGAGATTGTTTGGATGCTCAGCCTCATAAAATTTAGAGTCATTCTTAACAATAAAAGAAACAAGGCCTCTTTCAATCAATCTGTCCAGGGCATCATAGACATTTGTCCTGTGTATTCCTGAAATATCTGAAATTTTTCCCGCTGTTGTTGTTCCTAGTCTAAGAAGAGCAAGATATACTTTGGCTTCATTCTTGGAAAGGCCAAGTTCTAAAAGTGTGTCTTCTTTGAGGTTTTGCATAGTAGTGGCAAGATAGACAACTTTATATATGTATTTGTTGTCTACCCAAACACTACATTATTTTTTATTACTGATAAATGAAAAATAATAAAAATAATAATAAAAAGAACAAAAAACTAAACATAAAAAAGAACAAGAAATTAAAATAATAAACATAATAACTCAGTAGCTCTTAGCGCAATAGACCATAACTGTTGCTTTTTTTCCGCAGACAATGCATTTAGAGCCTGGTATTACCTTATGATCGTTGTCTATTATGACTCCAGAAACATTTGCGCCCATTGTGTCTGCTTTTAGTTGAGCAGCACATTCTTTTCCTTCTATTCCATCAGTGCAGAAAGGCACTATAACAAACCCCCTATAGTCTTTTAGTATATTCTGTAATTCCTTGTAATCATTTGTCTCTTTTGTGTTGTTCTTGAAATAATCATCAGCTCTCTTTTTTATTTCTTTGTCATTAAGGTCAAGATGCTCTTTCAATTTCTTACTCAATTCTTTTCTTGCGAACTTTAACTTCTCTTTAGATGTCCTTCTCACCAAGGTTATGTTTCCTGATTCTGTCTCTTTTGGCCCAATCTCTATTCGAAGAGGCACTCCCATCAACTCCCAGTGATTGAATTTGAATCCTGGCGAATCAGATGAATCATCATACACCACATTATACCCTAGGTTTTCAACTTCCTCTTTCAATTCCTTGCACACTGTGTCTATTTTCTTATTGGTTTTTTCATCGTTGAAGAATATAGGCACAATAACAACATGCTTAGGCGCAACCAAGGAAGGCAACACTAATCCATTGTCATCTCCATGAATCCCTATTAATGCTGCCATTATTCTTACTATGCCAGGCCCCCAGCAGCTCTGATGCACATATTTTTCCTTGCCATCTTCATCTACATACATTATGTCAAAACATCTGGCAAATCTTGTGCCAAGGTCATGAGTGCTGCTTAATTGCGAGCTTTTTCCATCAGGCATTATTGTGTCACTGACATAAGTATTCTCTGCTCCTTTGAACTTATCCCATTGCGGCCTTCTTATAAAATAGAATGGAATGAATAATTTCTCATACAATACTTCTTTCATCATTTGCATATCTTTCTCTATCTGCTTCATCAAATCCTCATGATTTCGATAGCAATTATGGGTCTCAAAGAAATTAAACTCTCTTCCTCGCAGAAAAGGTCTTGTAGTCATTTCATTCCTGAAGACAGTTATCCTAGATTGATATCTTTTCAAAGGAAGATCCTTATAACTTCTGACCCAATAATGATACATTGGATAAATGGCAGTTTCTCCTGTGGGTCTCAGGGCCAATCTTTTTTCAATTTTCTCAGAGCCAGCTTCTGTTACCCAGAAAACTTCAGGAGTAAAACCCGCGTGTTCTTTCTCTTTATTCAGATTTTCTTCTGGAATAATAGTTGGAAACAGGAATGGCTCGTGTCCATCAGTTTCAACAGCATTTTCCAAGAGCTCATAGATTTTCCTGATTATCTGAAATGCCCATGGCTTTATTACAATGAATCCTTTGACATTATATCTCAAATCAACAAGGTCAGCTCCTCTTTCAAGAACTAGTTGATCATACCATTCAGAAAAATTCTCTGATTTCTTTACAGTTATGCCAATTTCCTTATTTTTATCTTCCTGCATTTTTGTCCTTTTTGCTGGTTTTATGCTGGTTTTATTTTCTTATTCTTTTTTATATTTCTTTTATAGTCAGACTAGGTGCTTTTAAATATTTTGCTATCTGCACAAATCAGAAATAAGCAAGACTCTTGCCAAGTTCTCCTGTTTCAGAGGATATTTTCCAGTAGAGGTTATTAACTTGTTTGTAAAACCAAGTATGTCTATATTCAAACTCAGGATTTTTTTTCTTTTGTCGCCATGCTTTATTAATAGCTCCTGTTTCATAAGCCTCTCTGAGCAGCAAGAAAAGAGATACCTTATCATTTGGTTTTAGATTACTAGAGAAATTAACCATATTTTCAAAAACCTCTTTTTGTTTCTTTTCTAGTTTCTTTTGTGTGTTATTTTTTCCAAAGATATAGGAAAAAGAAACAAAATCCTTTATTGTTATCAAATCTTTCTCAGGAAGATTAGAAAAAATTTGCTCTGCTTGCTCGCTGAAATTTTCCAATATAGTTTGGTCTATTGATTTTTTTTCTAACTTAGTTGGTTTATTTGTACGAAAAAGTCTCATCCAGCTAAGAGAGGAAGCTAAAGTTATTATTAAATTTTTCTAAAAAATTAAGAAAATATTTTAAAAAATGAGGCTGGGAGGATTTGAACCCCCGATCACACCCACCCCAAGGGTGTATCATAGCCAAGCTAGACCACAGCCCCGAAGCACAGAGTTCTGTTATTTCAGTTTGTTAATTTAAAGGTTGTGATAAGAAATGAAAAAGATGATAAATAAAAAAACTACATATCTGTTGTGTCGTTGGGCTTGTCTCTGTGAATAGTCGCGAAATTTGGCGTGACTGCAATCCAATCATCTCCAAATCCTGCAATATCCCCATCAATTGCATCAGTTGTCTTCTTCAATTTGTTTATTGCTCTTTTCAATTCAAGAAGATCCTTGTCTTTCAATGGTTTAATATTTACTAGCGGAATTGTATATCCTTCCCTCAATGCTTCGAGCACATCCTTGATATCTGAGAAATCTTCTAATACAAAAGGTCTCACAACAATCTTGCTTTTAGGCTCATTTGACTCAGAATTCACTTCAACATAGCTTTCTTCCATCCTGTCAGGATCAAAATCATCATCATCTCCCAAAAACTTCTTTTTTAGTTTCATAATCATTGATTTCATCTATGCTCCCCTCCTTTTCAAGCACTCTCTTTTTTTTTTGGCGATTATTATTGTTTTTTTATGAACTTACTTTTATATAAACTTTTCGTTAAAAATCCAAATTCTAAAATTACCCTTTTAGCAAAAAAAAGCCTTATAAAGCATTATTTATAAATATAAAATATAGTCACTAAAGAGAAACATTTTTATATACCTCTTTTAGAGAACAACAAGGGGTATAAGATTTTTGTACTTAATATTTTATCTTAAGATACAAAAATCCATAACATAAAGGAGTGACTAAAATGGCAACAAGAACAGGAAGCAAAAGAAGAAAAACAAGGACAAAGATGAAGAAGCCTCTAAGAAAAAGAGGTAAGATTTCAATTTCAAGATATTTTCAGAAATTCAATGAAGGAGACAGAGTGACTTTGATGATTGATCCTTCGGTGCATAGTGCTATGCCTTACAAGAGATTCCTTGGAAAAGCAGGCAAGATAATCGGAAAGAGAGGCGCATGTTATATTGTTGAAATCAAGGATTTCAATGCTAAGAAAAAGGCAATTATTCATCCAGTACACCTACAAAAAGTGGAGAACAAGGCAAAATGACCAAACCAGAAATACTAAATGAAGTTCCAATTTCAATGGTTGATTTGAAAGAGGAGCTCGAGAAGAACAAAAAAAGAGATACTGAACTGAATTTCAGGGCAACAAGAACAGAGGAACATCTTCAGCAGTTCGTGAAGATAAGTAAAAAAGATGCTGAGGAGCTAAAAAAAGAGCTTGAAGCTCTTCAAATATCAAGGATTAAAGAGATACATATGATTAAGATAATAGACTTGCTTCCTGACAATGAGGAAGAGCTCAAGCAGATACTAACAGGCTATTCATTGACCGTAAAATCAGATGACCTGAAGAAAATATGCGAAGTATGCAAGAAATACAAGAAAACAAAGAAATAAAATGAAAGCAAAAGAAGAATATGCTATAATTTTGGATTTTTTGCCGAATGGCTATCCATTCGACACAACTGCATCTCACAAGAAGATGCAGATAGCTCAGGCTCTAGGAAAAAATAGTTTTACCTTGCTGGAACTTGTCCCTAAAAAAGGCGTTTTTCTTAAACCCCAGCAGGAAGTTTATATTGGTGAAGGAAAAAGAGAAGAAATACATCATGTTATTGGAAAATTACCTTATGAAAGGCTTACTATGACTGGCCAGACAGAACTTAAGTTTGTGATTGAGAAGATGGTTTCAGAAAATGAGAAAAGATTTGTGGATTTCTTCAATAATGCAGGCCCCTTGACTACGAGAATGCACTCGCTTGAACTCATACCAGGTTGCGGAAAAAAGCACATGTGGGAAATTTTGGAGCAGAGGAAGGAAAGACCTTTCGAGAGTTTCGAGGATATTAAAAAAAGAGTAAAATTAATGCCAGACCCAAAGAAAGCAATAATCAAGAGAATAGAAGAAGAAATACAAGGCAAAGAAAAGCATAAGTTGTTCACAGAATAAATTTCTTTAATATATTGATGATTCTCTAAATAAAATTAGCTAAAAATCTTCATCAAAAACAGGATCTACCTTTATGTGAATATTGCTCTTGACCGCAAATTCCTTGTTTTCTCTGATAATTTTCTTAAGAATTTTAGAGCATTCTTCCAAAGATGCTGTGCTTGATTCAACAGTAATATTACCAATAGATATCCTGTTAATATGGGGTTTTTCCATTAATCTTACACCTCTCAGATGAATATGGAAAAGGAGAGGATATTAATATAGATAATAGGAAAATTATTCGTTATCATCGAGAATTCTCAATCAATAGTGACAAAGAAAAAGAGAAAAAAAAGAGTAAAATGTTTTAACTTTCAATTGACACCTCAAACTGGTCGAAACCAAGGTCAAGCAACTGCTTGAGGATATCTCCCTGTTTTATTTTGTAGCTAAGCTGGTTATACTCAATGATTAATTTCTTTATCATCTTTGTGTTATCCACTGGCGCTGGCTGTTCAACAGGGGTTTCATTAGGTGTTTCTTCAACTGGTGTTTCATCAACAACTTCTTCTGCAGGAGTTTCCTCGACTGGTGTTTCTTCAGTCACTTCTTCAGCAGGAACTTCTTCTGCTTCAAATTATAAATGAAGAGATTCGTCAAAAAAAAGATATTAAAAATAGTACTAC
>JBBIVF010000015.1:0-19778 GCA_037439845.1 Candidatus Woesearchaeota archaeon | reverse complement strand
AAATCACAAGCTTTGACTTCTTCATTTGTCAAACCAGGGCCTTCTCTGCCAAAGCCCAAAGCAATTTTTGGTTTGGAAGTATTTATCTCTTTCAATTTCGCAGTCAATTGTTTTGGTGTTATAGGAACACGAGGCATATTGTAATCTCTTCCTAATTTCGCGGTTGTGGCTATTTTAGTATCATATTTAAGCACATCTTCCCATCTGACTTTTTTCGCTTTTTCAAGAACATCTTGAGCCCATTTTGCTCTGTTGCGCGCATCACTACAAAGATGATCTGCTTTGGGTTTCACCAAAACAAGGTTTAAGAAACCGAAATTTTTCATAATTCTTGCAACAGCACCAATATTGCCAGCATTCTCTGGCTCGACGAGTATTATATCTATCATCTATCCTATATAATTTACATTACCTGCATCTTTTACAGGCTTTTGTTGTTGCTGTGGAGCTGTCTTTATCTCGCCAAACTGATTCTCGTATTTTTCTACATTGTCTCTTAATGACTCCATTAGCAATTTAGCATGTATGGGGTCAAGAATTATTACTTTTCTCTTTACTAATGCCTGAAACTGGCCATCTTCCCTTATTCTTGGAGTTGTCTGCTTGAAATCAAGAAAGAATTTCAAGGGATTATGGGCAATAACAGAAGAGTCAGCATAGAATCCTTCTTCTCCTAAATCAACAGACACATTCATCTTAATTTTTTCATTTTTATTCTCTGATTTTGTCTTATTTTCTGGTTTCATCTAAAGACCTCCGAAGCCGAATGCCCGTAGGAAGAAATATAAAAGGTGTAGTATCAGCACAAACATACATATCTTATTTACTAAATACACTGGCTTCTCATATTTTTTTCTGAAAAGAGCAAATGATGCCAACATTCTTGCTCCATCTGTTATGAAAATAGGATATAGATTCATCAATCCTAATCCAAGATTAATAACATATAACCAGAACAAAAGCTCTGAGAACCAAGATAATATGGAAAATGGAGTTTTATACTTCTCTTTTGCTATCTCATACTTGTGTTGTACTCCTATTATTCCCAAGTAAGGCTTTGCCTTGTTTTCCGGATGCTCGGCAAATGTAACCGTAAATGTCTTGTTGTCAGCAATAATATTTGCTGTGTTTCCTGGTGAATAATTGCTAAGTGCCTTGACAAAGCTGTTATAATCAGTAATGATAATATCGTCAATCTGGGTAATTGTCATATTAGGTTGAAGCCCTGCCTTTTGCGCTGCACTATCCTCACTAACATTAATGAATGTGATGCCAGTATAATTCACCATTCCTGACATAATGGGTGAAAGTGCAAATATTAAAATCAATAATGACAATACTCCTAGTATGAGATTCGCGAAGGGTCCCATCGCAAAAACAGAATTCTGTATTTTTGTTTTTTTCTTCATCAAAATCTTTTCCTCGGGTTCAACAAAAGCAATTGGAAATATAGCGAACATACCAAAACCAGAACTCTTGATAGGAAGATTATATGACCTTGCTGTAATTCCGTGCGAGAACTCATGAATAAAAACTGCAATGAAAAGCGAAATTATGCCTATAATAAATGGCAAATATATGCCACCTATCTCGAATCCAGGTATTAATGGCGCAACAGCTGCAGGGGCGTTCTTGACAAAAAAGAATTTTATGAGACTATGCATGAGCAACAGAGTAATAATAATCATGCCAAAAAACCCTATGTATATAGAAGCATTAGATACTCTGTGAATGGCCTTTGCATGTTTCTTTGCAACCTTGTCCATTAATTTCAGGCCAAATTTTGTCCTGTATAATGCAATGACTTTGTTTTGTATCTCAAATTTTTTTCTATTGATAAAAATCAGCATAAATATTATTGCGTAGAAAAGTAATATCCATTTATACTTCAAAAAAAACGAAAGAAAATCCATTTTATTTCTTTCTCTTTGGCCTTAGCTGTTTTGAGCCGCATTTTCTGCATTTGACCTTGCCCAGCCTGACCTTAATAGAAGGACTTCTTATTTTTCTCTTGCAAACTCTGCACACAAAAATATTTTTGAAAAGTCTTTTGTTGGCTTCTTCGAACTTGACCATGATTATTCACCTTGTGATTTTACCTGTTTCATGACTCTTTCAGAAAGCACTTGCCAATACAACACATACGTATTCTCCCTGACACTTGATTGAAGCTCTGGAGGTATCTCAAGGTCAAATGTCTCGAAACTTTCCGTGTCCATAACATTCGCCATATTTCCATTGACTGAAAGCACTTGTGCTGTTCTTTTCTCCACAATAGGAACCTCAACATTCTCTCCTGAAGGAATAACCATCATTCTTTTCTTATTGTCAAGAATACCTACTGCTGTGAGCTTGATTTTTGCATGGCCATGTTTTCCTGCTTTGCCTGATTCCATGTCAACAATCTTGCAGGCAGCACCATCCACAATTATATAGGAACCCTTGTTCAATGTTGATATGCTGACCAACTTTGTTGTCATGATACACTCTCCTTTTGAGATATTGTTCGAGTTTATGGCTTATTTATAAAGGTTTTGGGAATTTTTCTATAAATTATTTAAATGAATACTATTATTTAGTAATAAAAAAACAAATATTTATAAATAATACCAAATTAAAAAAAAATTATACTACGAAATTATACAAAAAATGTCAAAAGTAAGGAGGTGAAAAATTGAAAGAAGAGAATCTAGAAAAAAAATTGGAAAAAGAAAAAATAAAAAATAAAGGTTGTAATAAAATATATGGCTTCTATCAATATCTAAAGAAAAAAATTGATGAATGGGCAGAATCATATAGCACTATTATGGAAGAGACAAGAAAATACAGAGGAGAAAAATACAGGCGAAGGCTTTCAGAGGAAGATTCTCTTGAAGAATAGTGGTCACTTTGTTAGTATTTAGCAATTAGTTTATGAGTTTTTATATTTTAAAATCTTTCTTAAGTTTTCTTTTAAAATCTTTTATATAGAAAAAAATTTATAAATCAGGATTCTCTTAAGCAAATATATATGCATGAGATAACAATAAGGCTAAGCAGGAAGGTTATTGAAAGAACGATTTTCATTGCCATAATAATCTTATTATTAATTTTCGGAGTATTCTATTATCTTAAAGCGCACAAACTTGAGAATCAGGTTATATATCCACAAAAAGAGGCAAAAGAACAAGAAGAGCAATCAGAAGAGCAGACAACAGAAGAACAAACAGAGCAATCTGAACAACAACCTGAAGAGCAAGAGGAACAAGAGATAGAACAGCCAGAAGAAGAAACTCCTCCAGCAACAATTCTCTCAGAAAATAAAACAACCCAGATAAAAGAAACAGGAGAATTTCCGTATGATGGAACTGCTATTGATGCTTCAATTGATAATATAACTGTAAGAAAAGTTTCTGACACACAAGGTAAACTCCAGATAATAAGGTTGTCAGTGATGAATGGAAAAGATACTGAGCAATATCTTTATGCAGATGTTTATGTTTATGATACTGCCACAGAAACTCAACAAGAAAAAGATTATAACGATTATTATTCCAGAACACCAAGAAAGAGATTGAGTTTCCCTAAATTAAATCCAAAAACTAAATTAGTAAAGGATTATCCATTTGATATTTCCTTATATCATATAACAAAAGATCAAGTTTTAAAAATAGTGGTCTTTGGCTCAGACAATAAACCTATAAAAACCATTACAAAGACCTTTAGAGTTTAATTTCTTTATTGAAAATAATTCTTAGTTATCTTTAAATAATAGACTTAAATTTTCTTTTTTTATCATGGATAGATTGGTGTAAAGCTGGTCTATGCCGGAGGAAAAGAAAAATGGCAAGAATGTATTCCCGAGCAAAGGGAAAATCTGGTTCTAAAAAACCATTAGAAAAAACAAAACCGTCTTGGTTAAGATATTCAACAAAAGAATTAGAGATATTGATAGGTAAATTAGCAAAAGAAGGCAAAACTGCATCTCAAATAGGATTATTGTTGAGAGATGTTTATGGTGTGCCTGATGTAAAAGTAGTGATGAATAAGTCAATTAGTCAAATCTTAAAGGAGAAAAACTTAGCAAAAGATATTCCTGAAGACCTTATGTATCTTATCAAAAGAGCAATAGCTATTCGCAATCATCTTGAGAAAAACAAGAAAGACATGAGCGCAAAAAGAGGTCTTCTTATAACAGAATCAAAAATACTCAGTCTTTCAAAATATTATAAAAAATCCGGAAAGCTTCCTGAAGAATGGAAGTATGATCCAAAGACAGCTAAACTTATGGTTTAATTTTTTATTATTTTTCATTTTTTTTATTGTTCTGTTTGTTTTATTGTTTTGTTTAAGATATAAAAAACATTTACAGTAAAAAAGCATTAGCAACACTTTCTCAGATATTTTATTTGTTCAATAAAATATTTATCTTGTCTATGTGTTCTGCAACTTCTGCTCCATATTTTGTCAATTGCAATAATTTCAATCTTCCTTGCTTGTTGAAATTCACAAGGCCTGCTTTCTGCATCTCTTGCAGCATCTTAACAACATGAGAATAAGTACAGTCTATTGCTTTTGCCAATGAAGAAGCATACATCTCTCCTTTTGCGTTCTTTAAAACAACCAGCATCATTGCTGGCTTTTCTCTGAAAAAAACATTGAATATCTTATTTGTTTTTATCACTTAAAACCCCTCTCATTTTCTTGTCCTTAAAATAGAATAGTTGCCTTTAAACTATATTTAAATATTTATATAATGGAATATATATTTTCCAGTGTATTTTAAAATTTTGCTCGAAAATTTTTGTTGTATATTTCATAAAAAACATACTTTTTCTCATTGAAAAACGAGTCAGTGGGATCAACAATAAAGAATTTATTTTCTATTTTTACAACAACAAAGGCATGATTCACAAAATCTTCTGGTTTTGTCTCAATTATGTAATTCTCTATTTGTAATGAAGATAACATTGCTGACAATAAAATTGACTTGTCCAAACAATCACCTTGCCTTGTTTCTAATGTTAAAAAAGATGAAGAAGTTCCTGGTTCTTCATGATAAGAAATATTTTCATAAACAAACTGATGTAATAGGTATACTTTTTTGATAACTGAAGTTTCATTTTCTGTTAGTTGTCTTGCTGTTTTCTTTATTTTTTCATTAATTATTATCTTATCCTGTTTATCTACAGAAGGCAATTTTTCAGAAGGTATGTTTATTGAGAATGAATTTTTTTTGACATAAGTATGGATATAATTATCTATTACCTTATCTGCGATGTTATCATCAAATGAATATATACTCAAAGGAAAAAAAGTTAAAACTATACCAATAATAAATACCGCTATAACTAAACTTCTCTTCAACTAACTCACCCCAAACCAAGGTTCCTTAGAAATCCATCACCCTATTTATCAGGGGAATATGGCTTTAATTTATATTTATTACTCGTCGCTAGTAAAAATATCTAGAAAGTAATCACTAAAAATTGGTAAATATTGCTCGAAATTATTTCAAAAAAGCATTGAAAAGAGTTATAAAGAAATAATTTTTATTGCATAAATCTTCTAAAATGAAAGCAGATTTCGAGAGCGCATCAGAAATACAAGAACAGAATGATTTTATTAGAAAAGTGAGCTATTTTCCGTTTGATTTCATAAGGCCTATACAAGACAAATTCATAGAGCATGCGCGAAAGTGCATTGACGAAAACAGGCATTTTGTGGTGCATGCTCCTACTGGTCTTGGAAAAACTGTTGCAACAATTGCGCCTGCATTGAAAAAAGCCACTGAAAGAGAGCTGAACATATTTTTTCTGACATCAAAGCACACGCAACATAAGATTGTTATTGAGACACTTGCAGAGATAAAGAAAAAATTTGACCTGAATATTATTGTCTCTGATATAATCGGAAAAAAATGGATGTGCGGCCAGGATGGAGTACAAACTCTTTATACAACTGAGTTCTTTGAATATTGTAGAAGGCTTCGTGAAGAGGGAAAATGTAATTTCTATAATAACTTAAGGAAGAACAGCAAGCAGAGCACTGAATCAAAGAAAGTGCAAGAAGACCTGGAAAGAATGAGTCCAGTGCATACTGACAAAATAATCGAAGAGAGCCTGAAATTTTCTCTCTGTCCATATGAGATGGCCATGCTCTTGAGCAATTCTGCAAAAGTCATTGTGGCTGACTATTATTATGTGTTTCATCCTATTATTAGCAATACTTTTTTCACAAAAACGAAAAAAAAACTTGAAAACAGCATTCTTATAATCGACGAGGGTCATAATCTACCTAATAGGATAAGAGAATTGGCATCAGTTAAATTGACCTCTTTCATATTAAAAAATGCAGTCATGGAAGCCAAAAAATATCATTATGATGATGTGGCTGAAGAGATGTTGAAAATACGCAATATTTTGGAGAGAATGAGTCAAGGCATGGCAAACAATGAAGAGAGGTTTGTGAAGAAAGACGATTTTATATCTGAAATCTGTTCAATTAGAGGTGGAGAAGAGAGTTATGATATGATGATATCAGAATATAATGATATTGCAGACCAAATAAGAGAAAACCAAAGATCATCATTTATTGGTTCTGTTGCTATGTTTTTGGAGTCCTGGAAAGGACAGGAAGAAGGTTTTGTGAGAATAATAACAGTGAAAATGAAAGGCGTCAAGGATATTCTTATAACCCTATCATATAGATGCCTTGACCCAAGTATACTTACAAAACCTATCATCGAGAGAAGTTTCAGCACAATATTAATGTCAGGCACTTTGACACCAACCTCAATGTATAGAGACCTTTTAGGTTTTCCTGCTAACACAGAAACATTAGAATTACGATCTCCATTTCCTAAAAGTAACAGATTAAATCTTATAATTCCAAAGACAACCACAAAATTTACTCAAAGAAATGAGGAACAGTTTCTGAATATGGCAAAGATAATAAGCCAGATAACAAATCTGGTGCCTGGAAATTCAATTGTTTTCTTTCCTTCTTATGAGATAAGGGACAATGTTTATAAATTTTTTATGGACATGTCATTAAAAACAAATTTTCTTGAGAAAGCAAATATCTCAAAGAGCGAGAAATTCAAACTACTTGAGAAATTCAAGGAGTATAAAGATGTGGGTGCCTGTCTTTTTGCAGTCTCAGGCGGTAATTTCAGTGAAGGAATTGACCTTCCAGGAGATTATCTTAAATGCGTTATTGTTGCAGGGCTTCCTCTTGCAAAGCCAGACCTTGAGACTCAATCACTGATTAAATATTACGATGACAAGTTCGGCAAAGGATGGGATTATGGCTATGTTTTTCCTGCTTTTTCCAAATGTCTGCAAAGTGCAGGAAGATGCATAAGAAGCGAAACTGATAGAGGTATAATTGTTTTTTTAGATGAGAGATTTGCCTGGCAGAATTACATCAAGAATTTTCCTGCTGATTATAATATTGTTGTTGAGCCTGAGAATTATATAGATCTCGTGAAGGAATTTTTTTATTCTGAATCAGATCCATAAGTTTATCTTTTATATGCTCTTTTTTGAAAAAAAGATTTGTTTCTTTTATAATTGCCTGGTTATATTTTTGCTGGTTAATGAGTTTATATCCTATAATCTCGTTTTTTTTCACAAGAATATCAAATTCTTCTATTTCTTTAGTTGTTTCATGTTCCATATCTGGATTTTTCTTGATAAGAACATCAAGCTCTTTTATTTTTTTATTTGTTTCTGCCAAGGAAACAAGAATCTGTATCAGTTCCTTATGCAATCTTACAACTTCTGGCTCTTTTTCTTCTTTGGTCATACTAGATAAAGGAAAACAAGATGTTGTTTAAATAAGTTACTGTTCTTTTAACAATAAAATATTTAAATAAACTCAATATAGATTCAATATATATTAAGATAATAATAATTAATAATGAATAATAATTAAAATATTAATAATGATAATAATTAGTAATAACAATAAATAAATTAATAATAACAATAAACAATTAAAATAATAATAAACAATTAAAATAATAACAATAAACAATAAAGAGGTGCTTTGTGTTAATTATTGGTTCTGACCATGCTGGTTTTGAAGCAAAAGAGTATGTCAAGGCATATCTTGAAAGAAAAAAAATAAAATATCATGATGTGGGTGTATTTACAGATAAGAAAAAATCAGATTATCCAGCCATCGCAAAAAAAGTTGCACATAACGTAGTTAAACACAAGAAATACAAAGGCTTACTTTTCTGCGGCACAGGCACAGGAATGGTCATGGCAGCAAATCGAGTAAAAGGAGCAAGAGCTGCTTTGATATATGACAAGTATTCTGCAGAGATGTCAAGAAAAGATAATGATGCAAATATCGCCTGCTTGAGGGGAAGAAAATTCTCTAAAAGAAAAGCACTAAAACTCATCCTTCTTTGGCTTTCAACACCTTTCAAAGACGGAAAAAGGTATAAAAAAAGAATAATAATGCTTGACAAATGAAAGCAGAGATTGTCCCTACAATTCTGGCAAGCAGCAAAAAAGAATTCTATAGAATATTCAACAGATTAAAGAAAGAGAAGATAATAAGATACCAAATTGATATTATGGATGGAAAATTTGTCAGCTCAAAATCAATTTTATTAAGAGATGTGCCTAAAATGACTGCAAAAGCAGAGCTGCATCTTATGGTTTATCATCCTGAATCTTATCTTATATTGGCAAAGAAAAAAGGTTTCAAAAAAATAATATTTCATTATGAAGCATACAAAAAAGAAGATGCTGTTATGATGATGTTCAAGTTAATTACTAAATTAGGACTGATTCCTGTTCTTGCGATAAATCCTGAAACTAAAATCTCTAAACTCAAAAAAATAATAAAAAAAATAAATAATATAACGCTGCTTGCTGTGCATCCAGGATATTACGGTGCGAAATTCCTGCCGCAGACTTACAACCGCATAAGACAAATAAGAAAACTCAACAAAAAGATAAAAATTGAGATAGATGGTGGTGTTTCTGATAAAAATTCAAAAAAATTAATAAAAGCAGGAGCCAATATACTTGCAGTTGGATCATTTTTGCAAAAGCAGCACTCTATAAGAAAAGGCATAAAGAAATTAAAATAAAGAGAAATTAAAACAAAGAAATAAAACAATGAAAAAAATAACAAGCATCAAGGAACTGAAGCTCAAGGCTAATGAAATAAGACAAGACATTATAAAGATGCTTGCTGAAGCACAATCAGGCCATACTGCTGGAGCCTTAGGAATGGCAGATGTTTTTACTGCATTATATTTCAATCTTCTTAATATAGACCCAAAAAAGCCAGATTGGAAAGACAGAGATAGATTGATTTTGTCTAATGGACATATCTGTGCAGTGCAATATGCCTGTATGGCTGAAGCAGGATATTTCAAAAAAAATGAATTGATGACATTCAGAAAGATTAATTCAAGATTACAAGGCCATCCTCATAATCTTTCATTACCAGGAATAGATTCAACAGGAGGTCCTTTAGGTCAGGGCTGGAGCATTGCAATTGGTAAAGCACTGGCAGCGAAGATGAATAAAAAGAAACATAAAATATTCATAATAACCTCAGATGGAGAGCATCAGGAAGGACAAACATGGGAAGCAATAATGTTCGCAGGAAACAAGAAATTAGATAACATAATCGCAATAATGGACTACAATAACATACAAATATCCGGCAATGTGTCTGATATAAATGAGATACAGCCAATAGAGAAAAAATACAAGGCATTTGGATGGGAAGTTATTGAGATCGATGGCCATTATTTTGAGGAAATAATAGGAGCAGTGAACTCTGCAAGAAAAAGCACTAAACCCACTCTCATAATCGCAAGAACAATACCCGGAAAAGGAGTGAGTTTCATACAGGGAAAATATGAATGGCATGGCATTGCTCCTACAAAAGAGCAGGCAAAGAAAGCATTGAAAGAATTGGAAGAAGAGAGGAAATCGATAAAGAAAGGAAAATAAATAATAATGATGAGCTGGCCTGAATGGGTCAGCATCTTTTCACGAAGCGAGTATGCACACAAATTTCGTGATGAGACAGGGGGATGTCCCTTACGGGGATGTCTCATAAAGCAATTCACTTGAGAAAAGCGAAGTCGATGCTGACCGAACAAAGTTCGTAATTCAGGCCAACGAAATACAATAAAATGAAACAAGAACTAGAACCAACACGAGATGGATTTGGAAAAGCTCTAGTTAAATTAGGCAAAATAAATCCTGATATTGTTGTGCTATCCGCAGATCTTGAAGAATCAACAAGAACAAAATGGTTCAAAGAGAAATATCCAGAACGTTTTATTGAAGTCGGAGTTGCAGAACAAAACATGTTGGGAATCGCAACTGGTCTTGCTCTAGAAGGAAAAATACCTTTTGCAGCTTCTTTTGCTGTATTTTCTCCTGGAAGAAACTGGGACCAATTAAGAATTTCAGTTTGTTATTCAAATGCAAATGTCAAGATATTCGGAGGTCATGCAGGCCTGACTGTAGGAAAAGATGGCGCAACTCATCAAGCACTAGAGGATATTGCAATAACAAGAGCACTTCCAAATCTCACTGTTATAGTGCCATGTGATTCAGAAGAAATGGAAAAAGCAACTATTTCTGCTGCTAAATTAAAGGGCCCGGTGTATCTTAGAGGAGGAAGAGAAAGAATACCTATTGTCAAGGAAAATGAAAAGTTTGAGATAGGAAAAGCAAATATTTTAAGAGAAGGAAAAGATGTTGCCATAATCGCATGCGGAATAATGGTTCATAAAGCATTGAAAGCGTCTGATATCCTGAAAACAAAAGGAATATCCTGCAGAGTGATAAATATGCACACCATAAAGCCGATTGACAAAAAAACAATATTAGACGCTGCAAAAGAATGCAAGTTTATCGTGACAGCAGAAGAGCATCAAATTACAGGAGGGCTTGGAAGCGCTGTGTGTGAAGTTGTTGCTGAATCACACCCAACAAAAGTCATAAGGGTGGGAATGAAAGACAGGTTCGGTGAAAGCGGAGAGCCAAATGAACTTCTTATCAAATATGGCTTGACTGAAAAAGATATTTTTGATGCAGTGATAAAAAATATGTGAAAAATTAATTAAAAAAAAGGAATAAAGGTGAGATTATAATAATAAACATCGGCTCTAAAAATAATATTAAGATAAAAGCGCTTAAACAGACAATATTAAAATATCCTTTTCTGAAAAAAGCTAAAGTAGTTTCTCTTGATGTTGATTCTGGCGTATTTAAACAACCCACTTCTCTCAAAGAGACAATAAAAGGAGCAATGACAAGAGCAAAAAAAGCATTCAAGAATTGTAATTATAGCGTAGGTCTTGAATCAGGCCTTATCAGAGTGTCTAACACAAAAACAGGTTATATGGATACTTGTGTGTGTGCTTTTTACGACGGAAAAAAATTCCATCTTGGAATGTCGCCTTGCTTTGAGATGCCAATAAAAGTGACAAAATTAGTCTTCAAGAAAAAATATGATATCAATGAAGCATTCTTTGAAGAAAAACTTACCAACAATTCTAAGATTGGAAGCAAAGAGGGTGCAATTGGCATATTGACAAAAGGAAGAGTTACAAGAATGGATTATACAAAAATGGCAATAATGATGGCCTTAATACATTTAGAAAACAAAGAATTATACTAAAATAATTATACTAAAATTTATTCTCTTTTCCCAATCCAGTTATGGCTGCTCTTAATTTATCCATATCCTTATCAAGATTTTTCAGGATTTCTTCAAACATCTTTGCACACAAAGGATGATTCTCCTTTTTTGCGGCATTTATGGCATGCATCTTGATGAAATGTGCTGCTCTGCTTAAATCGTGAAGAAGCCTTACCTTATCGTAATTACAGTCTGAAAGCATATTTTCACCTCTTTTTGTATTTTAACTTTGAAATTTTTTTGATTTTTAGTATTTTTAATAAATATAGTATTTTTAATCAATGAAAGTTTATATGTTTTTCTAAATGATTATTTTAATATATTCCCGATTGATTTCTTTCACTTTGTAACAAATGCTCTCTTCATTTAAATTTTTTATCTCATAAAAATTTCATTATCATAACTATCATAAAAAGTCATAATTTAAGTTAACTGTTGCTCTTGGGAGATTCAAAACAATAAAATCAATATTTTTGTAATTGTCTTTTAATTTTAAACCCAATATTTTTGTCTTTTTTTGATATAAATCTATATGGAAAATAATTATTTATTTTTAAATAAAATATCCTAGTATACTAAAAAGTAATATTTATATACTAGTTTAATTATTATTCTCAAAATGGTAGTGTTATTTGATCTTTATCATATGCCTAAGGATATTTTTGAGGTAGTGTTTGCAACTGAGCAGCAGGTGATTGTTGCTAAAATGCTTTTCAAGCATATGCTAGAGAACAATGGAGAAATAGGAAAGACAGAGATGAGTCTTTTCGCAACCAAGCTACATGAAGGCAAACTAATTGAACCAGAAGAAGATAGAGGACCTGTTCCACAAAGAAAAAAAGCACCTATTTCATACAACAAAAGGCAGTTTTACGATAGGATACTAACTCCTATGAAAAGTATGGGTATGATTGACTATGATATGTACAAGAGAACATACAAGCTTTCAGACCAGTTCAACAAAGCAATGATAAAAATAGGGCTGATGTGGGTACAAGAGATTAACAAAATCAAACACTAGAAATTCATGTTTATAATGGGCTCCCTGTCTTTATTCTTGTTAACCACCCCCTCACCTAGGCGGGAGCCACTTTTTTTATTTCGCCAAAAAAAAAGAAAAAAAACAAAGATGAACAATATGACTAGGGCAGAGACATTAAAACTGGTAGCAGAAATAAATCAAATGAGAAAATTGCTGCTTCTAGAGCAATTAAAAGAAGAAGAGCTGAATCTCGTTTCCTATGAAGAGCTTCTGGTACAGAAAGAGGAATTAGAAAAAAGAATATCTGATTCAATGGCTCTTGATGACCTTACATCTCTGCTAAGAAAAAGCAGCATAGAAAAATATCTTTCAGAAGAGCTAATGAGGTCTGAGTTTAAAGGCACTACAAGCATCTTGTATCTGGATCTCGACAATTACAAAAAATTCAATGATGAGAATGGCCATCTAAAAGGAGACAAACTTCTAAAAATGATTGCTCAAGATCTCAAGAAAAATATGCATTATGGCGACTTTATCGGTAGATGGGGTGGAGATGAATTCCTGATTATATTAAGAGACACTGATATTACAGGCGCAATAAAAGCAGCACAAAAAATCCAAAATGATTTTTTTGATTCCAAAAACTATGCAAAAGAGAATTTCTTTGATCTTACTATGAGCATTGGCTGTGTTGAGAATAACCATGATAGTGTAGAGTCAATAATTGATAAAGCAGACAAAGCCATGTATTATGCAAAGACAAATGGGAAAAACGCAATAGGAGTATATGATGGTGAAATTCCATTTTATTATATTGATGAAAAACTCTTTTGGAACAAGAAAGCCTTATATAGCTTGATTTTAAAAAAAGTGAATTTATGGTTTGATCTAACGAAAATACCAGGAAAAAATATCGCAAATACTTTCTTCCTATATAATAATTCATATGAATTGAAAATAAATAAAGACTTATTTGTATCCTTGAATGCTGGAAAAGCAGGCCTTATTCAGAAATTAAATGAAATCAGGCAAATAGACAAAGGAACAGCGAGATTATATGCAACAACTTATTCTCATTAAATCTTATTTTCATTGAAAATTTTTTAATAAAATGTCTCAGAGGTATTTCCCTTTCATCACGAATCAGCCGGGGATAACCTCATCATCGACCTCAAGACAAAGACTCAGGTATTTATAAGAGTTATTAATGATATGTAAGATTTCCTCGAAATATCACGAAAAGCTTATAAAGGATATGAAGTTATTGGAACTTAGTTTAGGACATATAATGTCCTTCGAAAATAAATAAATTAGAGAGTGTGAGTATAATATGGGAGAATTTGGAAGTATAGATCAAAGAAGAGAAGGCAGATCAAGAGGAAACAGAAGAGCGGGCAGGCCTAGAAGTGGAGGGTTATAGAAATAGTAATGATGGTTATGGCAGACCAAGAAGAAGTTTCAGCAGTCCAAGAAGAAATTTCGGGCCAAGGGAAATGCACAAGGCAATATGCGCAGAATGCGGACAAAAATGTGAAGTTCCTTTTAAGCCAACAGAAGGCAAGCCAGTTTATTGCAAAGAATGCTTTATGAAGAGAAAAGCAGAACAAGGTTATTAAATCTTTTATTGATGCTGTTTATTTATTTTTATTTCTTTTTTCTAAAAAAATAAAATAGGAATAAAAAAATAAAATAGGAATAAGAAAATCATTTCAGATGAAGAGTCCTTTTCTGAGTTGAAACCTGCTTCATCTTTGGCATTGTTATCTTCAAGACTCCGTCTTTAAAATCAGCCTTTGTCTTGTTTGGGTCTATAGCAGAAGGTAATGTCATGCTTCTATAGAAGCCAGAATAAGATCTCTCTTGTCGGAAAAAATTTTTTGTCTTCTCCTCTTTTTCTTTTCTTTTTTCTGCAGTTATTTCAATTTTATTATTCTCAATATTGATTTTAATATCCTTTTTATCTATGCCTGGAAGATCTGCGGTCAGAACAAGTTCTGTTTTCTTGTCTTCAATGTCAATAGAAGGCTGCTTGAAATTGCGAGGGCCTTTTAGAAGTGACCTGCGTTCATCCTCAAATTCATTCCAAATTCTTTCAATATCATTTTTAACTCTTCGCATCATGTCAAATGGGTCTATTAGATCTTTTGTCATTGTCTCACCCCTTTACCTTTTTATTGTTACTTTTTATTTATTTGTTACTTTTTATTGTATTTGTTTTATTGCTTTTTTTTATTGATTTATTCATATAAATTCTCATTTTTATATTTTTCTTATAATAATCTTTTTAAATACAAGTAGTTTCATCCAAGATATGCTAACTGATAAAGAATTGAAAAAAAAATTCAGGGAAGTAGTGTTCAAGAATCCTGAAAAATTCTATCCAGTAAGATATCTAGAAAGAGAAGGGTTTTATAGAAATAAGTGCGTTAAATGCTCAAGATTTTTCTGGTCGAGAGACAAAAAAAGAGATGTCTGCGGAGATGCAGTATGTTCTGGAGGATTCAGAATAGCAGAGGGTTCTCCTGCAAAAAATAAATTAAGCTTTCAGGATGTCTGGGAATTATTAAAGAAAATGTTTAGTGCAAGAGGATACAAGCCCATAAACAGATATCCTGTTGTTTCAAGATGGAATCCTACAACTGAGTTCACAATGGCAAGCATTGCCGCGTTTCAGCCATGGGTGATTAATGGAGAGAGCAAACCTCCTGCAAAAAAATTAGTGATTCCTCAATTCTGCCTGCGTTTCGGAGATGTGGATAATGTAGGTATAACAGGCTCACATTGTACTGGTTTTGTAATGATAGGGCAACATGCCTTTGTGGAGCCTTCTGAATGGAAGCAGGAAGAATATTTCAAGGATATTTATGATTATCTGATTTTAGGAGTGGGTCTTGACAAGAACGAGCTTATTCTTCATGAAGATGTCTGGGCTGGTGGAGGAAACTATGGTCCTTGCATAGAATTTTTCTCCAGGGGTATTGAGTTGTTTAATCAAGTTTATATGATGTACCAGCATTCAGATGCAGGAGATTCTGAACTTAAACTAAAAGTGCTTGACATGGGTTTAGGCATGGAAAGAATAGCGTGGTTTTCGCAGGGCACTCCCAATATGTATGAAGCGATATTTCCTAAAACTCTTGATTATCTAAAAAAGAAGACAAAAGTCCAAATGGATTTTGAATTATATAAGAAGTTCTCCACCTATTCTGCGTATCTCAACATAGACGAAGCAGAAGATATTGATGCTGCTTGGAAAGAAGTAGCAGACAAATTATCAATAGATGTAGAGACCTTGAAAGAAAGAATATTGCCGATGACTGCAATATATTCAATAGCCGAGCATACAAGATCCTTATTATTTGCAATAACAGATGGAGGACTGCCTGGAAATGTGGGTGGCGGATATAATTTAAGGATAATATTGAGAAGGGCATTGAATTTCATAGATAAGTTCGGTTGGAACATATCCTTATATGAGGTCTGCGAGCAACATGCCAAAGAATTAAAGGAGCTATATCCAGAGCTTTCTAATAATCTTGATGATGTAAAAAAAATACTTGATTTTGAGACAAATAAATTCAAAGAGACAAAAGCAAGAAACAAAACAATAATTGAAAATGTGCTAAAAAAGAACAAGATTGATGAAAAGAAATTACTTGAATTATATGATAGCCACGGCATTCAGCCTGAACAAGTGAAAGATGTAGCGAAAAAAATGGGTATCAATGTGGACATACCTGAGAATTTTTTCGGCAAGATGTCAGAGAGACATCTTAATAAAGTTCAAGAAACTCAAACAAAAAAAGAGATAAACTTCAATATCGAGAAATTGCCTAAAACAAAGATAATGTATTATGATGATTATTCAATAACCAAGTTCAAGGCAAAAGTCTTGAGTGTTCAAGGCAATATGGTCGCATTAGATCAGACTATATTTTATCCAACATCAGGAGGACAAATACATGATTTAGGATACATCAACAAATGCAAGGTAATTGATGTTGTCAAGAAAGCACATATTGTCGTTCATGTGCTTGAAAAAATAACGTTCAAAGAGGGAGATAATGTTGAGGGAGAAATTGATTGGCCAAGAAGATTGCAGCTGACACAGCATCATACTGCTACTCATATACTTAATGGGGCTGCACGCAAGATTTTAGGAGAACATGTCTGGCAGGCAGGAGCTGCAAAAGCATTGGATAAAGCAAGATTAGACATAACACATTTTGAATCATTAAATACAGAGGATATTGAAAAAATAGAGAAATTGTCAAATGATATTATACAAGAGAACAGGCCAGTGTATTCAGAAGTTTTGCCAAGAGATGTAGCAGAAGCAAGATATGGTTTTAGACTATATCAGGGAGGAGCTGTTCCAGGGCGTGAGATAAGAGTGATAAATATCAAAGACCATGATGTTGAGGCATGTGGTGGTACGCATCTTAAAACAACTGAAGAAGCACAAGTTATAAAAATCCTAAAAACATCCAAAATACAAGATGGGCTTGTCAGAATAGAGTTTTGCGCAGGAAAAGCAGCGCTGGAATATATAAATAAAGAAAAAAGCGTGCTTGAGCAGCTGGCAGCCAAACTAAATTGTGATATTGACCAAATTCCTTCAAGATGCGAAGAACTCTTTTTACTATGGAAAAAAGCAAAGAAATCGCAGTTGAGTTCATTAGCTGAGTTCAAGTTAATATCAGAAATAAGAAGTAAAGGTGACATCTTGAATGAAGCTTCCGCAGTATTAAGAACGCAACCCGAGCATCTTGTAAAGACAGTTGAAAGATTCCTTAATGATATTGAAAAGGCAAAGGAGGAACTAAAATGAAAATATTGACCATACACGCAGATTTCATTGAATTTGAGCCAAAGAAAAAAGCAATTAAAGAGGCAGAAGAAATTAGTAAAGAAAAAAAACGTGTAGAGGAATGTTTAGTTGTTTTTACTGCGTTTGAAAAAAAAGACGAAGAAAATATAAAGAACATTACAGAAAATTATGTCAAAGAAATTAAAGACATATGTTCTCAAGTCAATGCTAATAGAATTGTATTGTATCCATATGCTCATCTCAGCTCCAATCTAGGAAGTCCAAAACAAGCAGAGAAAGTCATGAAAGATGCCGAGCTCATCTTGAAAAAAGATTATGAAGTAATAAGAGCTCCTTTTGGTTGGTATAAAGCATTTGATATCTCGTGCAAAGGTCATCCTTTGAGCGAACTATCAAGAGAATTCGGCCCGGAAAAGAAAGCAGATGAGGAAAGTGAAGCTCTGAAAGCAGAAAGAAAACTTACATCATCATGGAATATATTGGACCTTGACGGCAAATTGCATAAAATATCAATCTCTGATGGCAAGATTATTGGTTTTGATTTCTCGAAATACCCTAAATTAAAAGCATTCTGCAATTACGAGATGGCAAAAGTGCGTGCAGTGAAACAAGAACCGCCTCATGTCAGTTATATGAAAAAGCTTGAATTAGTAGATTATGAGCCAGGCTCTGACCCTGGTAATTTAAGATATTATCCCAAAGGCAGATTCATCAAGAGCCAAATAGAGAATCTTGTGAATAAGAGAGTACTTGAATATGGTGCAATGGAGATAGAAGCACCGATAATGTATGATTTTGAGCATCCCTCTCTGAAAAGTTATCTGAACAGGTTTCCTGCAAGGCAATACACTATCCAAACTCCTAATAAAAAAGTCTTTTTAAGATTCGCGGCCTGCTTCGGACAATTCTTAATGATGCACGACGCGAACTTCTCATATAAGCAGCTTCCCTTAAAATTGTATGAGCTGACAAAATATTCATTCAGGGTTGAGCAAAGAGGAGAGCTGACAGGATTAAGGAGATTAAGGGCATTTACAATGCCAGACACTCATGCCTTTTGTGCGGATTTAGAGCAAGCAAAGCAAGAGATGATGAAAAGATGGGAGCTTTCCTGGAACTTGCAGAAAGAAATCGGATTTGACATGCCTGATGATTTTGAATTTGCAATCAGAATAACAAGAGATTTCTATGACAAGAACAAGGATTTTATTGTGCAATTAGTCAAAAAATGGGGCAAACCTGCACTTGTCGAGATGTGGGAAGAGCGCGCGTTCTATTTCATAACTAAATATGAATGGAATTTTGTAGATGCCCTAGACAAAGCAAGTGCATTAACAACAGACCAAATAGATGTTGAAAATGCAGAAAGATATGGAATAAAATATACTGACAAGGATGGCAAGTCGCAATATCCATTGATATTACACTGCAGTCCTTCAGGAGCAATAGAAAGAGTAATGTATGGGCTTCTTGAGAAAGCGTATTTTGAAGAGAAATCAGGCAAACTTCCTCAACTTCCACTGTGGCTTTCTCCTACACAAGTTAGGTTTATTCCAGTATCTCCTGAAAAACATCTTAAGTTATGTATGGAATTAGCAGATGAATTCAGCAGGCAGAATATAAGAGCAGACATTGACGACAGAACAGAAACATTGGCAAAAAGAGTGATGCAAAGCCAGAAAGAATGGGTGCCATTTACTGTGGCAATAGGTGACAAGGAACTTAACAGCGATGAGCTTAATGTGAGAGACAGAAGTAAAGGAAAAGAATATAGAATTAAAAAGAAAGAACTAATAGAGATGATAAAGAAAGCAAATCAGGATAAGCCTTACAAACCATTGCCTCTTAATGTGCTCGTGAGCAAAAGACCTATATTTTACGGAGGATAAGTTTTTTTAATAATATTTTTAATTTGAGTAGCAAAATACTTGTTTTTTTAATGAAAATGATGTAAATATTATTGAAGAAGATTTTATCTTTAATCAAAAACAAAGAAACAGAAAAAATACAAAACCAAGGTTTAGAAAGTCAAAAATTCTATGGAATAAACCACTCTAAAGTTCTCTATTGTTTTTTATAAATGAGAACAATAATTATTTAAATAATATATTATATTAATATATTTTATACTTCGTTCACAATGAGGAAAAGAGGTGTATGTATTGGAAAAGAGTTTATCCATGCAGTTCTTCAATACTTTTCCTAAAATTACATCTCTAAGTTATTCTATAAAAAAGATATTTATTGGAGGTGAATTAATTGAGAGAAGATAAATCGAATATTTGGGCCCTT
>JBBIVF010000014.1:10532-20374 GCA_037439845.1 Candidatus Woesearchaeota archaeon | reverse complement strand
AAGTTGATAAAAAATGAAGAGAGGAAAAAAGAGCCCAAGCAATCATTTTCAGTACAGAAGTTCATGCAAACAGAACTTAAAGAATCAGATAAAAAAGATGATTTCTATATTTTCGGGCAGTTGCATAAGTGCTTTATATTAGTCGAGGATAAAGATGGTCTTGCAATCTATGACCAGCATGTTGTTCATGAAAGGATAAATTATGAGATGTTGATGAAAAAATATGAAACAGGCGGAATAAGCACTCAGGCATTAATATCTCCTTTGACTATTGAACTAGCGCCTAATAAAGCAATTATGCTTAATCACAGAATACATGAACTCTCTTGTTTTGGAATAGAAATAGAAGAGTTTGGCCAAAACACTTTCCTTATCAGGAGTTTGCCTGTTGTAATGGGAAGACAAATGGATAAAGATATTATTTTTGATATAATGGACGAGCTTTCTATAAATGAAGTAACTGTGCTGGATGAAATAAAAGAGGCCATACTGATAAGAATGTCGTGCAGAGCAGCAGTCAAAAAAGGCGATGTATTGAGTCATTCATTCATGGCAGAACTCATACGCAAACTTGGAGAATGCGAATTGCCCTACACTTGTCCGCACGGCAGGCCTGCCATGATAAGATATTCAATGAATGACCTTGAGAAAGTTTTCAAGAGAATTTAAGGTTTTTCCCAACCTTTGTTTATTTCTTCTCCAAGTTTTTGAAGACCTTCTTGTAACATACTTAACTGCCTATTTGTATCTATAAGTTTTCCATAGATCTATTCAAGATCTTTCCTGGATGGATCTGTTGTGACTATGATCTTATTTTCATCATATATCACACTCACATGAGGTTTAGATGTTATGATTAGCCCTGGCAACTCTATGCTATTTTCATGATTCTGAGACCCTGGATTTCCAATGACAAGCCTATTTCCATGAAAATTTACTTCATTGTATCCATTTGAAATTATTCTATATTCATGTTTGGTCTCAGGATATGACAATTCAAGAAACTCCAATTCAGGTTCTTTTCCCAGCTTAGATAGAATATATCTTAATTCGCATTCCTTTTCAACCACATGAACATTTAATTTGGGATGCTCAAATTTCAAGCCGCTTTTTATGGTGATTTTTCTTGCAAGATATATCTTGCCTTCTTTTTCATAATTTTTTCGTATAACAATAAAAGCTAGAACTCAATTTCACCATATCATCTATTGTTGTGAAATCTTCTTTGGTTGCTCCGGCACTACCTGTGCCAATTCCTCCGCCCATTTCTCGATCAAAATATTATTGTTTTATATATGTTTCTAGATAAGAATTGTCACTTGATGATTATCATTTGATTTTTTTTGAGAAGAGGATGAGCTTAGAGCTGGCCTTATAGCCCATCTTCTTGTTTATCTTCTGGGTCCTCTTGTTCCAATCATGAGTCAATGCGATAATCTCCTTAAATCCCTTTTTCCTGCTTATCTTCTCTAATTCACTCATCATTGCTCTGCCTATGCCTTTTCCTCTACAATTCCTGGAATATCAGACAATTTCGCTTCTCTGATATTATATTCTGTTTTCATTTTATGCTCAGTAATACCAATCCTATCAATGTCGCTATTACGCCGCTAATCTTCAATACGCTCAAAGACGATCCGAAAATAAATATTGCGACGATTGTCAGCAGGACATAGTTTGAAGAATATATAGCTATGCTATATCCTGGATTTGGAGCTTTTCTGATAGATTTCATTGCGAACACAGTCCCTATACCTGAACAGAAACCTGCAATAGATGCGATTATGGCTGGTGTTGATAGCAGTTCTGTTGTTTTATGAGTGATGAAAATAATGAAAACGACTGCGAAAGCAGACAAATTCCTTACGAATGATATTGAATATGGATCATTGTTTGCGACATATTTCTGCAATAGATTTACTAATGCCGCGAATATGAATGCCAAGAATGCAAATATTACCCAATCATCAAACACAAATTTTCCTTCGACAGACAATAGCACCAATCCTATCAATGTCGCGATGATACCTATCACTTTTCTCGAATCAAGGGAAGATTTGAAGACAAATGGTGAAATTATTGCGATGAGCACATAGCTTGACGAGAAGATAGCTACGGCATAACCAGGGTTCGGTGCTGTTGAAAGAGCTTTCAATGAAAAAATTGTGGCTATCATAGATGATATTCCTGTTGCGATGCAGATCCAAATACTCTTTTTATCGAGCTTGATCTTGAAATTCCTGCCCATGAAAAAGAACATGAACAATGCAGAAGCCAGATAGAGCTGAAGAGATACTAAATATGGATTCTCATGAGACAAGAACTTCATCAGAAGATTGACAAAAAAATACGCAAGAAATGAAATGAGAGCGAAAATTACCCATTTCTCAGCTATCACCCTTTTTTTCATTAACAAGTATTAGAATAACTACTATTTAAAATTTCTTGTCTTCATAACCTTTCAGGGTTTGCTGCTGAAACCTTGCTGCAAAATGAGAAGGAGTTATTGTCATTCCATCATACGCCGCTATTGTCTGGGTTTTTGTTTGCTGTTGAACAGCCCTTGCAATATTTATCGGATTCTCTTTTATAATCTCTTCACCAAAATGCGTCAATATGACGAGTTTAGGCAAGGCCTTGTATATTATCTTGACAACATCATCTACGCTTAAGTTATTCTTCTCGTCTTTTAGATTCACACAATTCACAATGAAGATATCAGAATTCTTGTAATTTTCAACTATACTTTCATCATATTCTGTATCTGATGTGTATGTTATAGTGAAGTACTTAGAAATTATTTTTAATCCGAAATTTTTCTCTTCGCTATGCTTTGTTGGTAAAGCTAACATCTCAATTGTTTCTATGCCTATTCTTTTTCCTGGCTCCATTACAATAATTCTCTCAACAAAATTCTTTGCATTATTTTGCAGGAATGGCCTGTATATCGCAGAACCATTGACAACAGTTTCATTTGTTATCAATACTCCTCTCTTATCAAAGCCATCATAAGTCATTGCAGAGATAACTGCATTCACATCATTAGCATGATCAAGATGATTATGCGTCACGATAAGCACAGAAGTATCTCTTGGATTCACACCGAATTGCTTTGCTCTTACCAAAGCACCTGGTCCAGGGTCTATGTGCATCTGAAATTCTGGTAATGTGATTATAAAACCGCCTGTTGCTCTTAATTGACGTCCTGTGACGAATTTGCCTGTGCCTGTGCCCAAGAAAACAATGCCTGGTTCCATATGCTATAATAAGGTCCTAAACCTTATAAACTTTACTGCCGGATTTAGATAAATTTTAAAAAGGCAAGTTGTTACTAATGGCTTGTGCTAGCCCGGGCCGTTAGCACCGGCCTGTTACCTGAAGCGTGCTATATGCAGGGGGCGAAGCCCAAGGAGCGGTGACCATGCCGAGCATAGGTCCTGATCGTACTTAAGATCCTCTGTCCTTGGTGACGGCTCTTTTTTCGAATCGGGTCAGGTCAGGAATGAAGCAGCCCTAAGAAATTTGAGTTGTGTATCGAGGGTTGCGGAGGGGAGGGAAAATCAGGGTCAAACCTTTGTTCAGTATGATCATCCATCTTTGGGCGTGCACACCTATATTTCTTAAGTAATAAATTAGAATGAAAAATTAGAATGAATAGTAGGAATTCAAACGAGATATGCTGCAAATGAAATAAATATCCTAGAAGATTATTCTACTAATATCGCTGGCTTACCCGGTAATGCGTTTTTGGCCTTCTCTTCCTGGCTTTTTTCTGAATCCAAGATATTTACCGAGCAATCAAACTCTTTCTCCAAGAAGTCCTTGATTGATTCAAGCACTTTTATCTCTCTCTCTTTTGGCAACACTACCTCTGGCATCTTGTCTATAATCTTTGGCACTAATTTTGTTATTTCCTGGCCATACGACCTTAATTCAGATTGCATCAATGCTTTCAATATCTCTGAGACATTTCTTGTGTTGAGCTCTTTTATTTTCCTGAGAAGGTCATATTTCCATTTTTGTGCAACGAATATCTTTATCTTCTTTGGCTTACTTATTTTGGCTAGTTTCATAACCTGATTGATATCTTGTCTTAGAGTGTCTAATATTTCATCTTCATACTCTGCTTCTTCATCAATGAGTTTTTCATCGAATTTAGGCCATTTTTCTTTGCAAATAAAATCCTTGTGGCCTAATTTTTCCCATAATTCTTCTGCATTATGCGGAATAAATGGTGCTAAAAGCAGAACAAAATCCTCAAAATCCTTCTTTGGAATTTCATCATATCTATTAATGTAATTAAAAAATCCCATTATCTCAATCAAAGCTTTGTTATATTCAAAATTTTCTATCATATTAGTCACATTTCTTATCAATTTGTGCTTCTTGCTTGTTATTTTTTTATTCTCTTTTGCGGATAACTTCTTTTCATCTAGAAATGTCATGAGTTTCTGCATAAATCTAAATGAACCTTCTATTCCATTATCACTCCATTGAGTGTCTTTATCAGGCGAGGCATTAAACATCAAGAAGAACCTTGCGGTATCTATGCCATATTTTTTGCTTACTTCTTCAGGCAAAACTACATTACCTCTTGATTTTGACATCTTCTCTCCATCACTTCCATGAAGCATTCCCTGATTGAATAATTTTGTGAAAGGTTCATTGAATTTAAGATAACCCATATCCCTTAATGCTTTTACGAAGAATCTTGCATATATCAAGTGCATACACGCATGTTCAGCTCCGCCAATATATTGATCAACTGGCATCCAATAATTGACTTTTTCTTTATCGAAGGGTGCTTTATTGTTCTTATTATCGCAATATCTTAGAAAATACCATGAAGAATCAAAAAATGTATCCATTGTGTCTGTTTCTCTTTTTGCATTCGAGTTACACTTAGGGCATTTAACATTAACAAACTCTTCACTTGAAGCTAGAGGGTTACCTTCTCCAAATTTCACTTTTTCTGGAAGTATAACAGGTAAATTTTTTTCTGGTACTGGAACAATGCCACACTTATCGCAATATATCATAGGAATAGGAGTGCCCCAATATCTCTGCCTAGATATTAACCAATCTCTTAGCTTGTAGTTAAAGGTTTTTTTTCCTATTTTTTTCTTTTCAATGAATTTTGTTATTTCTTCAATAGCATCACTGCTTCTCATACCATTGAATTCTCCGCTGTTTATGAGGATTCCTTCTTCAGTAAATGCCCTTGACATTTTTTCAGGGTTCAATTCATAATCTTCTGGACTTATAACAACTTTTATTGGAATATTGTATTTCTTTGCAAACTCGAAATCTCTTTGATCATGTGCAGGCACTGCCATAACCATTCCAGCACCATAATCCGCAACAACAAAATTTCCTACATATACCGGCACCTTGTCATTTGTAATTGGATTAATAGCATAACTTCCTGTGAAGACGCCTTCCTTTTCCATACTTTCTGCATCTTTTTCTGAAACTGATTTTAATTTTTTCAAGAAAGCCTCAACTTCCTTCTTTTGCTCTTTTGTTACTATGTCAAATAATCTTGGGTGCTGTGCAGAAATTACCATAAAAGTAACTCCAAAAATAGTGTCTGGTCTTGTTGTGAATATTGGCCACTCTTCCCTATTGATCTTGAATTTTATTTCTGTGCCATAGCTTTTGCCTATCCAATTCTTTTGCATTGCTTTAATCCTCTCCGGCCATTTAAGATTATCAACTTCATTCAACAATTCATCAGCATATTTTGTAGTTCTGATAAACCATTGCTCAAGATGCTTTAGCTCTACTTGAGTATCCTCGTGTCTCCAGCATTTTCCGTTGTGCACTTGTTCATTTGCAAGCACAGTATTACATTTAGAACACCAATTTACTGCTGATTTTTTTCTATAAACAAGGCCACTTTCATAAAATTTCAGGAAAAAATATTGATTCCATTTATAATACTCAGGCTCGCATGTGACAATAGTTTTACTCCAGTCATAACTCAAACCAAGATTATTCATCTGTCTTTTGTAGTTTTCCATTGCTTTAATTGTATATTTTTTCGGATGCTCGCCTGCTTTTATTGCGGCATTTTCTGCTGGAAGTCCAAAAGCATCAAAACCCATAGGATACAAAACATTAAAGTCATTCATTCTCTTATATCTTGCGTATATGTCTCCAATTGTATAATTTAAAGCATGGCCCATATGCAATCCATATGAGCTAGGATAAGGAAACATTTCAAGAACATAGAATTTTTTCTTTTTCTTGTCATCTTTAACAACATAGACATCACTATCTTCCCATCTTTTTTGCCATTTTTGTTGTATTGCATGAAAATCTAGCATATGCTATAAAAAAAACTCAACATATTTAAAATTTTTCAAAAAAAATAAAAAAATTCAAAATTTTTTGAACTGCGCAGCCATATCTGCTATATTTATATGCGACATTATTGCAGCCCTGCAACAATATCTTTCAAGGCCCAATGAGTCCAATGCCTTTTTAACATTCTCTTTATTATTAACTTTTTCCTTGAACTGTTCCCAAAGATGGCCTATGGGTTTTCCACAACTCCAACATCTTACTGGAATTATCATTTTGTACCTCTTTGTTTGAGTAGATAACTTCGAACTTCGTTCGGTCACCGTCAGCTACAGCCACCGATGTTAATGTCAATGAAAGACGTTCCCCGTAAGGGACACCCCCTTGTCAGCTCAAATATATTTTTTGACGGGCCTCCGCATATAGACAGTGACCTGTTATCAACTCAAATATTATTTTTCTATCTATAGCTCTTTTGACGTTTTGCTCTTGCTTTTGAGTCGTTAGGTTTCCTAGTTTCTTTTCTTCTTATGTCTGCTACCAAGAGAGTGTAATCATAATCCTCAAATTTTTCTTTTAATTCAGGTGCAAACTGCGCCAATGCTCTTCCTATTGCTAATCTCACTGCATCTGCCTGTCCTGTTATTCCACCACCGAAAACTCTCACGCTTATATTGACTTTCTTGGCAATATCTCCTGCAAGTATCAATGGCTCTAATATCTTGTTTCTTGTCAAGAGAGGCGTGATTGTCTCTATTGCTTTATTGTTAATTCTGACTATGCCACTGCCTGGCTTCAATGTTGCTCTTGCAACAGCCTGCTTTTTTTTGCCTGAAACATGTATCACATTCATATTTTAGCACCTAATATCTTTGAAAGTTCTTTGATTTTCATATACTTTAGATTCGGGACTTTGGCCACGCTTGCTTTAGGCACAATCACTACTTCTTTTTCCTTGAACTCATCTGGAGTTCCTAAGTGACATTTTATTCTTTTGAGTGCTTCTCGTCCACGACTCTTCTTATAAGGCAGCATGCCTCTGATAAATCTCTTTAGCATTCTTTCAGGTCTCCTGTCTATTAAGGGACCTTTATAAGTACCAAGTTCATCTAATTTCCATTTGAACCTTTTTATTATATCTGATTTAGATCCTGTAATTAACGCATTCTCACTATTAATGATATTCACTGTTTCACCTAACAATGCTTTCTTGGCTGCGAAAGCAGCAATTCTTCCTGCAATCATTTCATTTGCATCAATGATTATCATCTTATCCTAGTATCCTCACATTGTTTCCTTTAGGATTCTTTTTCAAAAGTTCAGGTATTGATAGGGCCTGAGCTTTTTGGGCTGTTATTTTTTGTCTGGCTGATTCTGAGAATGATAATGCTGCGATTGTAATAGGTTTTGTTATTTCTCCAACACCAAGCACTTTTCCGGGAACAATTACAGTCTCGTCTGGCTGTGAATATTTGTCTATCTTATAGAGATTCACTATTCTTTTTCTTCTCCTAGGCATCTCTAAGTCCTCTGCTATTCTTTTCCAGATATTGACTTTCTGCTCTATTGAAAGCTTCTTCAGTTCCTTAATCAAGTTCAATACATGCATGTTTGAAGGGCCTGTTCTTTTCATTTTAATGTTTCAATGCTTTTTTCCATATTTTCAAGTTTTTTTCTGACTTCTGTTAGACAAGACTCGAATATTTCTTTTGGTGTTAATTGACCCCATGACTCTAAAGTAAACATAAATTCATTTTCATTTGCTTCTACACTTACATCTCCATTACTTCTTTCCTCGCAATCTCCACAAAGAATGCACGCATCCTCTTTCTCAATCTTAAGCTTTCCTGCTGAAACCGAAAAAACTCCTGCAGGACAAAATTTTGCTATGTCTTCCTTGTTCTCTGGACTCTTATTGATTTTAATCTTTGGCATATTCCTATAATACGCATAGCCTGGGCTCCATTTTGCGTGATTTTTTCCTTTACCTAGCACAGCCATTGCTTCAAACTCAAGCTCTTGATCTTTTAGCAAATTGACTATCGGAATGTTAGGTATTGCTGGAACAATCTTAGGATCCTTTGATTTCATATCTGAAGCAAGAACGAGTTTCGGGCCTTTAACTTTACATGTCAAGTATATTGTGCATTTTGCGCAACCTTCGCCTTTGCAGGTGCATTCTTCCCTGATATTATATGATTCTAAATCAGTTACAAGAGGAATTAATCCAAGTCTATGTGCGATTATCTCATCATAAAGAACTGAAGAATTTTTCCTGAACTCAACTATATCTATGGCCATTGTAGGCACTTCTGACAGTATAAATTTCCTTAGCATATTCACAAAAGCGTAATTTGTCTTCTTGAGCAATATTTTTGTGACATTATTTTTTTGTGAAAGAAGTTCGGCTTGCATTTTGTACCTCTACACTCTTCTTCCTCTTTTTCCGCCTTTTTTTCTGCATCCATCGTGCGGAATAGGAGTGACATCTTCTATTATTCCTATTCTAAGGCCTCTTCTTGCGAGTGCCCTTATTGCTGCTTGTGCACCAGGCCCCGGAGTCATAGGACCATTATGGCCTCCTGGTGCCTTAATCTTGACATGTATGCCAGTTATGCCTTTTTCGAATGCCTGCTCTGCAACTATTTTGGCTGCTGTCATGGCTGCTGTCGGCTAACTCTCAAGTCTATGTGCTTTGACCACCATTCCTCCTGATGCTTTTCCAATGCTTTCTGTTCCGGTGAGGTCAGTAATGTGAATTATTGTATTGTTCTGCGAACTATAGATATGACAGATGCCCCATTTCATTTTCTTTGCTTGTGCGGTCTCCTTTTTTCTTTCTTCATTGAGTTGTTCAGATTTCATTTTCTATCTCTTTAATCTCCTTTTCGTCTATTATTAATGGCGTTTCTTTCTCTTCCTCTTCCTTTCCTTTTTTCTTGTGGTCTTTGGTTTTTTGCTTTTGTTCTATTCTTCTTTCTGGATGCTCTTCTGACGCGAGCGATGAAGTTTCCCTAAAACCAATGCTTGCTTCTTCATCTCTCTTCACGAGATATGATGGTACTGTGATCACCTTTCCATTGACTGTAATGTGCTTGTGAGTAATGAATTGCCTTGCTTGCTTTGCACTTCTAGCTAATTGTTTTCTCAGGACTATTGTTTGCAATCTTCTTTCCAGAATGTCTTTTATTGTCAAATCTAAGACAGCATCCAAGCTTGCATCTTTTTTCAATATTCCTAAAGTATCCAGCCTGTTCATAAGCTGGTCTTTCTCCAGGTCTGCCTGCTTTCCTGATGTGGCTAAAAGTCTCTTTGCAATTTTTTTGAAATTCTTGAGCATTGAAACTATCTTGTATATCTCCTTCTTTCTTCTCAAACCATATTCTCTGCTAAGCTCGACTTCTTCTACAATCCTTGCTTTTTTCCACGGATGTCTCGGACCTTGATACTTTCTTCTGTGTTTTCTTGGATCTCCCATTTTAACCCTTAGCTATTTTTTTCTTTTTTACACCCACTGGCTTTCCTTTGTTTTTTCT
>JBBIVF010000014.1:8472-10509 GCA_037439845.1 Candidatus Woesearchaeota archaeon | reverse complement strand
GGAATCCCCATGAATGTCTCAGGCCTCTTCTGGTTTTTATCCTCTGTAATCTTTTGATGTCATTCTCCTTGAAAAACTTGATATCAGTTGTGATGAGATGTAAATCTTCTCCTGTTTCATAATCTTTTCTTCTATTAAGGAACCAACCTGGAAAACCATGAGCCTTTGGATTTTTAAGAATTTCTTGAATATTTTGTATTTCTGCATCTGTTAATGCTCCTGCTTTTGTTCTCTTATCTATATTTAACTTGAGAAGTATAGCATTTGCAAAAGCAAATGAAATTCCTTTAATTTTTTGAAGGGCCATAAATATATTTTTACTTCCTTCTAAATCTGTATTTGCTATCCTTATGATGTGCTTTAATTGCGGTTGTTCTTTTTCCATTTTCATACACCCAAAAATAGACCCGATTAGAATCCTAGTTTAAAAAAGGAACCCTAAAATGCGCTCATTTTGCAATGAACTCGGGTTTTATTATTTGGGGAATAACGAGCTATTGATTTTAGAGGGGGTTTATAAATGTATTGGTTTTAAATGGCTCTTTATTTATAATTGCGAGGATTTGAAAAAGCGACCAGTGGGATTTGAACCCACCCAAAGGGATCCACAGTCCCCTATGCTGCCGGGCTACATCATGGCCGCCGTTGCACTTTTGGTTTTTATTTGCTTCTATATAAATTTTTTATTAAATTACGCTTTCTATATCTATATAAAAACCAAAAGACAGCTACTGTTTACAGTTGACACAGTCAGTTGATACAATCATCTCTTCAGGTTTTTTATCCTTGGTTTTTTGTTCTCTATTGCCAAGAATATGAAATATGGAATTATAAGGAAAGCAGAGTAAATCAAGGCAATCATTATTGGGTCATGTCTGATATTAATTTTCAAATAACCTGAAAGAAAATCAGATATCTGGACAATTATGAAAAAGTTGATTATTGTTATGATAGGTAGTAGTATCATTGCAGTGATATGATGTCTTATCTCAAGATGCTCAATGCTGTTGATTATTGTTGCAAACATATATCCGAAAATCAATGCTAATGGGACAAGGATTAGATAAATGAACTTGCTCGGAAATAGTATTATGAATGGCACCAAAAAAATCGAGATTATAAAATTGCATATTGCCAAAAGCAGTAATGACATCCAATATAATAATCTATTGAATGATGATTTCTGCTGTATATAATGAGGATGCGTTGCGCTGTGGTGAATCATGTTTATTGTCTTTTCTATTTCTGCATCAGACCATCCTTTTCTTTTTAGATTTTCTTTAAGTTTCTCCATTATTATCACCTAACTAATTTTTTGAAAAATGATACTTTCTTGTACTCCACTCCTGTAAGGTCCGCTGCTATCTTTTTTATTGCTTCTGAGAACTTTGTATTAGGATGTGAATACAAAACAGGAGTATTCAATCTGTTAGCTATTCTGACATTGTCATCATAAGGCACTCTGCCTAAAACAGGCACGCCTAAAAACTGAGATATGTCTGTATCTGAGTAATCTATGTCATCACCTCTTACCTTATTCACTATAACGCCTAATATATGTTTGTCCATTGACCTGAGAAAATTGATGGCTTTCAATGACTCTGTCATCGAAATGAGGTCCGGAGTCGTAACAAGAATAATATAGTCGGAGTTCTTCACTGATGCCTTTAAATTATCGTCGAGATTAGGAGAGGTGTCCAGAATAGCCACTTCGCAAGAACCTTCAAGATTAACAAGAGATTCTGACAAAACCAAAGGTGAAGGAGAATCTAATTTCATATTTCCAGGAATGTACCGAAGACCAGACCTGTGTGTGGATGCAGCCTGACTAAGCAACATATCAGTCATTAATGCGGAATTTATGCTTGGGTATGGGAATGGATTTCCCAAATAAGAAGATACATTAGGATTGTTGAAATTCGTGTCTACAACTATTGTATCCTTGCCAAACTGCTTTAGGGCAAGGCCTAAATTCAAACAAATTATTGTCTTGCCTGTGCCTCCTTTTGTATCTTTAATTCTTCTTTGGGTCTTTCT
>JBBIVF010000014.1:0-8462 GCA_037439845.1 Candidatus Woesearchaeota archaeon | reverse complement strand
CAAAATATGCTTGTAAAAATCCTTGATGTAATCATAATATTCTGTTACCTTGTCAATATCCAATTCCATTATATTATTATCCAGATTCATAGACATCTTCACATGTCTTCTGAACTCCTGCTCTGAATTATAGTCTGCCCTTGACATTCTTCTTAAAAAAAAATAAAAATTTAGGTATTCCTGAATTATGGGATCATTTTTATATAACGATTTTATTGCTTCAATTTTCATACCTGGTGTTTTAGGCAATTCTTCAAGCATTTTTTCCTCTAATTTCTTTTCTAGCAAGGCAGTAAGTGCATACTCAAAGAAATTTATGAACTTTCCTAAAATATTCAAAATCACATCAACTGTTCTAGTATATTTCAAGGTGACATAGATCAAATGATCTGCACTCTTTAATTCTTTATAGGCAAGTTCTATTGAGTCAACATCATCAGAATCAAAATAGTCTATCATTTTTTTCCTGTAATTATATCTTCGATTTTTGTTATGTATCTCTTTGAATTGTCAAGAAGTCTTTTTGTGTCCTCAAAACCAAATGCTTTTATTTTCATTGAATCTTCCATTATCACCATTTTCTGGTCTTTTTGGAATTCCATAGCACTTTTTTTGTGCGTTTCAACAATTCCTTGCAGGTTCTTGATGTCAGTAATCATGTTTCTCTCAAGCTTATATTTTAATATCAAACCTTTAAAAACATCTATTTTTGCCTCAAAAGAGCTTGGAATGACGTTTATACCTTTTTTCTGCTTTTCATAATAAAGCAGAGCATTAATAGAATTCTCTAGAGCCTTTTGAAGGTTTTCCATAATCGTAATTAGGAGCTTTTTATCTTTAACTATATTATAAGTCTGAGAAAGCACAAAATCAGCTGTTTTCAGCCTTTTTAACGCGTCTTGCAAGAAAATATCGTGGTCTTCCATACAGATAGTATATATTCATTTTTTATATATAAATTTAATGTAGAAAAAGGCTTATTTCTGGAGTTCTAGAATTGTCTGGGCAATATCACCATTGTTTTTCTCTAATGCTTCTTTGGCTCTTTGCTTAGATACTCCTGTTTGAGCAACAACAGTTTCAATATCATCTTCAGAAATGTCAGGAGTTGAGTCTTTTTCAACCTCTTCAGGCTCTCCTACAATTTGATATGTCTCTTGGCCCATCATATTTATCTTGGAAACATGAGGCCTGTCAAAAACAAGATTTTTTTCTGGAGTTTTGATTATAACTTGAACAGCGTCGATTTCCTGTTCTTGTATGCCCATCCTCTTCATGGCCTGGCGCATCATTCTTGGATTGAGTCCTGGCATCATTTTATACTAGTCCAAAGAATCTTTTGCCTAATGCGTGTAAAAGAAGTACTATCGCAATCACTAGAATTATAAGTATAATAACAAAACCTGGTTTTATCTCAAACTTTGACTTGACTTCATCAAAGTATCTAATAAGACCTCCTTGTGAAGAAGGTATGTGTATTCTATTGTCATGTGTCATAACCAGAGAAATCTGTGGGTGTTATTTAAATATTTTGGAAGGGCTCAGGACTGGTTAGCATTCATTCACGAAGCGATTATGCGCCTTTTTCCTTGTATAAGACAGCAAAAAGTCCCTTACAAAGATGTCTCATGGCGCAGATAATATCTAAAGAACGAAGTCCGATGCCGGCGAATGAAATTCGGGTCCAAAGCCCAAAAATATTAATACTATCTTTACTTATCTATCCTTAATCAGGCTAGACAGTTGGTTTTCCTTCGGGAGGAAAGTCCGGCCACCACAAAAAAAGCCACCTTTGAAAAAAGGCTCTTGAAAGGGAGGGCAACTGGACAGAAATAAAACCACCTGGCACTTTAAGCGATGATTCACGCGAAGTGCTTGGCAACAGGCATGAGTTAACCTGATGAGTTGTGCTAGGAAAGGATGAAAAACCAGACCTGGCTGGTGCAAGTTGAATTTTTCAACGCTTAGTATAATGCCAACAATGACCATCGGATTTCATAAAATGAGATCTTTGGGTCTAACAGAAGCCGGCTTATGTCTGGCCTGATTATTTTCTTTTTATCTTCAGCATAGTCAAGACAGTCTTTCCTTGCCAAATATCTTTTTTCTCTTCTATTTCAAAATTAGTATTATCAAGAACAATAAGCTCAGGCTGCTTTGTTATTATACCTATCTTTCCATTTTTGCTGAGCATTCTATCCGATTCCTCGAAGAAATTCCTGACTAATTTGGAATATTTCTCGTCCTTATCGTATTTATGCTTATATGGAAAATACGTAATTATAAAGTCAAGCTCATTATCATGAAATTTCATAAATGCATACCTAAGGTCTTGTCTCGAGCAATTTATCAGGTCTTGTACTCCTCCTATTTTAGAGTTCTTCTGTATCATTGATATATGCCTAAAATCATTGTCGAATGCATAGAGATTGAGTTTTTTCATCTTCGCTTTTTTATCTATACTTTCAAAATCAAAGTCAATAAATTTTGTAAATGAAAAATCTTTTTTTTTGAAATAGTTTAGAGAAAATCCTGAAAGAAAAAATGCAGTTTCTAATATAATCTCTCCTGACCTGGGAAACAAGTCAAGTATGTTGACATTGTCCTTTACTTTCTCCTTTACTTTCTCTCCTACAATAAATCTCATAAAATCATACGCAATCGTGCCTTTTAAAGCATCATTTGCCACAAAAACTCGATATTCCCTTTTTGAAAGGTCTTTTCCTGCAAGGTCTATGCCAAAATAATAGTTATTTTCATTTATGATAATTGCAAAAATAAGTTCTGGATTTTTGAGGTCAATTTTTTTCTTGAGCCTTGCATTCATGACGCCTATGCCTTGGCTCTCCACATCCATTGAATTGAAATCATGCTTCCCGAATCTATGAGATTCTAGTTTTATTGTCAATATCTTTTCGAGGATATTGTTAATGGATTCAAATTTAATATTTTTTATTTTGTTTATAAGATCCTCTAAATCTTTAAATTCCCCTTTATCCAATAACAGAACAACGCGCTGAAGCGACTGATTAAGATAAATTAATTTGCACGCATCATCTATATCTCTGATATTCACATTGACCAAGAAATCATTTATTTGCTTGCCTTCAACACCTAAAATCTCTTTAATCTCAAATAATGAATATTCAGTGCCACCTTTCTCGCAAAGACAGATCAAAGAATTCATTCTTCTCCCTGAATGACTTTGGAGACAGCTGCAACTTTGTCTCCCTGACCTAAACTCATTATCTTTACGCCTTGCGTGTTACGGCCTATTTCAGAAATTTCTCTAACCATTGTCCTCATAATAATGCCATTCTTGCTTATCACTATAATCTCATCTTCTGGTTTTACAGAATTTATTGAGCATACTTTTCCATTTCTCTCTGTTGTTTGTATATTTATCACCCCAGAACCTCCTCTTGAAATAAGCCTGTATTCAGAAACTTTTGTTCTTTTACCATATCCATTCTCAGTTATTGATAACAAAGAATCATTATCATCCGCTATCACCATGCCTATAACCTCATCATTACCTTTTAATTTTATTCCTCTAACACCTCCTGCTGTTCTTCCCATTGGCCTAACATCATTCTCGTCAAAACGTACTGCCATGCCATTTGCCGTTGCAATTATTATCTGATCTTTTCCTGAGGTAATAACCGCTTGTATAAGATCATCATTCTCGTCTAGATTTATGGCCCTTATGCCTGTTTTTCTGACATTAGAGAAAGCAGATAAAGGAGTCTTCTTTATTGTTCCATTCTTTGTTACAAGCACAAGATATTTGTTTTCTGCAAACTCTTCCACTGGCACAAATGCAGATATTTTTTCCCCTTGTCCTATGTTAATCATCTGTATTATAGGCCTTCCTTTTGCCTGTCTTGATGCCTCTGGAATCTGATAAACTTTCAGCCAATGCACGATTCCTTTGTTCGTGAAGAATAATATATATGCGTGAGTTGATGCAGTAAACAATGATTCAGTGAAGTCATCTTCTTTGGTGGTTGTTCCTATTATGCCTTTCCCTCCTCTTCTTTGTTGCTTATATGTTTCGGTAGGCACTCTCTTTATGTATCCTTGATGCGAAATGGTGACTGTCATGTTGCCTTCTTCTATAAGCTCTTCTATATCTATATCTTCTTCTACTTCCATATGTGATATCTCTGTTTTTCTCTCATCTCCGTAAGTTTCAGAGATTGCATCAAGTTCTTTCTTAATGATGTCAAGAATTCTTTGCGGAGATGCCAATATTTCCTTTAATTCAGCAATAAGTTTCATCAATTCATCATATTCATTTTTTATTTTCTCCTGCTCTAATGACGCGAGCTTTTGCAATCTCATATCCAATATTGCTTTGGACTGCTCTTCACTTAATGAATAGTCGTGCATAAGAATATGTTTTGCGGACTCAACATCTTTCGAAGCTTTTATTTTCTTGACAACATCATCAATATTCTTTAATGCTATCAGCAAACCTGTCAAGATATGAGCTCTTTGTTCTGCTTTTTTCAGCTCAAACTGGGTTCTTCTTGTTACAACCTCTTTTCTATGCTCTATGAAGTATGTTATTATCTCTTTAAGATTGAGTAATCTAGGCTCATTATTGACAAGACACACCATATTGATGCCAAAGGTCATCTGCAGCCTTGAGTGCTTGAGTAGCTGATTCTGAACAACTTCAGTAGATGCATCACTCTTCAACTCTATTACCACTCTCATTCCATCTTTATCAGATTCATCCCTGATATCATGTATTCCCTGGACTTTTTTTTCTTTTATCAGCTCTCCTATATGTTCTAGCATCTCTGCTTTATTTACCATATATGGTATCTCTGTCACAATCAAAGCTTCTCTTTTATGCACTTCTTCAGTATGTATCTTGGCTCTGCAAAGCAGTTTTCCCTTTCCAGTGAGATAGGCTTGTTTTATGCCAGAGGTGCCTAAAATGATACCTCCTGTTGGAAAATCAGGCCCTTTCACGAACTTCAATAATTCAACAGGAGTGCTGTCCGGATTGTCTATAACAAACTTCACTCCTTCACATAACTCTTTGATATTATGAGGAGGTATGTTCGTAGCCATTCCAACAGCAATTCCTGAAGAGCCATTTGCAAGAAGATTCGGGAATTTTGAAGGCAAGACCTCAGGTTCTTTCAATGTCTCATCGAAATTTGGCCTGAAATTAACAGTGTTTTTGTCAATGTCTTCTAATATTTCTTCAGATATCTTCCTAAGTCTGCATTCAGTATACCTCATTGCAGCCGGAGCGTCTCCGTCAACAGAACCAAAATTACCTTGGCCATCAACTAATGGATATCTCAAAGAGAAATCCTGCGCCATTCTAACTATAGTATCATATATTGCAACATCTCCATGAGGATGATATTTACCCATCACCTCTCCCACTACTCTTGCGGATTTTTTGAACGGTTTGTTATGAGCAAGGCCCAGTTCATTCATTGCAAAAAGTATTCTTCTATGAACTGGTTTGAGGCCATCTCTTACATCAGGCAATGCCCTTGAGACAATAACTGACATAGCATAATCTAAGAAATCTGACTTCATTTCCTCTTCAATCAAACGAGGAATTATTCTTGTTTTCTCTGCTTCTGAACCATCCATTTTTCCCCTCAAAAACTTGAGATTTCAGTTAGTTTCAGTTAGGTTTTTGAAAAGTTGCCTACTTTAAAAAGTTTTTGTTTGTAAAACTGCTTTTTAGGCCTTAAAAACTCAGAATTCAGGCATTTCAGGAGTTTAAAGAACAAGGTTTAATGGCATATGTTATTGAGATATTTTTATTAAATACAAAATATTTTATTTTTCTTATGAGAAAATCAGAATGGATTGTTCTTTGCATAGTTATAATTTCGTTTATACTTGCCCTGATTTTCTGGCCTAAGACGCCTAATATGATGGCTTCTCATTGGGATTCAGAAGGCAATGTCAATGGCCAAATATCAAAGTTCTGGGGGCTTTTTCTTATGCCTATTATTTCTGTGTTTCTTTTTTTGGTATTTGTTTTCTTGCCAAAGATGGACCCGCAAAGAAAAAACATAGAGAAATTCAGGAAGTATTTTGATGGATTTATAATATTGTTATTTCTGTTTCTATTATACCTTTACATTATAACATTACTGTGGAATCTGGGTAAGACCTTTCCGTTCATCAGAGCAATAGTACCTGCTTTCGCGATATTGATGTTCTATATTGGTATTGTATTGAAGAATGCGAAGATGAATTGGACAATTGGCATAAGAACACCATGGACCTTGAGTTCTGAGAAAGTTTGGAGAAAAACACATGATATAGGCGGAAACTTGTTCATGATATTTGGAGTTGTATGCTTACTTGGCTTATTTGTGCCGAGATATGCAATGTGGATTGTGCTAGCACCGTTACTCAGCATTGCAATTTTCTTGTTTATTTATTCTTATATTTTATTCAAAAAACAGAAAAAATAATTATTTTCTTTTCCTGAATACGAGAAGATAACTTACTAACATAAGTAATGATATGATTACATCTATAACTAATGTCTTCTGCATGTATAAATTTTTTACTGCTATTGAGATAAGGCCGAAAAGAAGATTCAATGCTATTGGTATAAGCACTAAAATTATCCATTTCTTGTACCTATATATCTGCAGCAACATCAATGTTAACCATATTGGTGAGAAATAAAATGCTATCTTAAAAAAGGCAGTCTTTGAACTAAAAGAGATAAATGTGATGAAAATTACAACCAATAATGCCCAAGCAATAAACAATGATAATGACCAATTTATTCTTTTCTCTAAACTTTTACTCAACCTGCTTTCTTCTTGCTCTAAAGCTTCAAATATAACAGGTTCTTGATGGCCTATTGTCTTCAAAGCAGACACAATCTCTTGCTTGGAATATCCTTGTTTCTGCTTTCTATTGACATAATTCCTTAGATGATCAATAAACTGATGTTCAGGTTTCTCTCCTATTACGGGAATTATTTTATTGGGCTTATAATCATGAGGAGACAATAAAGATATTGCTTGGTCTATCAATGATTTAGAATGACCTTTTGATATCAACACTCTTTTTATTGCATCTACAGAATATCCTTCTTTAAGCTCATCTCTAATGAATTTACTTATTTCTTTTTCAAAATAATTCCTGAAATGAAGTTTATCATGCACCTCTTCTGCTATTTTTTTTATTTCTTGAGTCTTCTTATAAGCTTCGCTCCTTAATTTGATCTCTTCACCAATAGCATCTATCATTGCCATATCTATATGTTCTTGCTTAAATCCTAAAGACAACATTGCCTTTTCAATTTCAGGTTTTGAAAAACCGTATTTAAGTTGGTCTCTTATATAAGGTGTCAAAAATGCTAATGCGCTCTTATAATTCTTTGTCATAGGGGATAATTTCCTGCATATTGCCTCGTGCCTCTGTCTCAAATCATTTGACCTTGAGAATTTGGCAGTGCTCAATGCACTTGCTATATCTTTAAATGAATGATTTTTTTCTGCCAATACCCTGTGTAAAGCTTCTGGTGTAAAGCCCCATGCTAGGAGCTCAAAAACATAATCTTCAAGCAAAGTCATTCTTCCTCCTCCATTTCTTCCTCATTTTCTTCTTCAAACTCCTTTTTCCTTTCTTTTGACTTTTGATTTTTTGTCTCTTCGTCTTCAATAAAAGTCTCCAACTCTTCAGGAAGTTCTCTTTCTTTCTCGGAAATACCTTCTGGTTCAACAGGTTGGACATTTGCTTCCTTGTCCATTTCTGAAAGTTCTTTCAATATGTCGTGAGCGATGTTTTCATTTTCCATCAATCTCTTTTCAGCTTCTAGTTCCTTATCCAACTGCTCTTTTTCCATTTTCTCAATCATTTCTTTGTCCTCATCCTCTTGAGGCGCACCAGTGACAATATCTTTTTTCTCTAACTTCTTTTTTGTCTTGAACTCTTGAGGTATTTCATCAAACTTTATTTCTTTCTTTTCAATTTTCTTCTCTTCAAGAGGTTTTATCTCTTTTATTGCGGATTCCAATTTGTCAAAAATGTTTGATTTCTTTTCCTGAATTTCTGGCTTTTCTTCTTCTTCAAAAACCTCAAGATCTCCCAAGCGCTCAGGGGTAATAATCGGACCCTCAACATCATAAACCTCAACTTTAGGAAGTTTTTCCTCCTCAAATTCATGTACAAGCTTTTTTGATTCGAATTCCTTGAAATCCTTGAAAACATCTTTCAATTTCTCTGTTTGGGGAATGTCAAAATACTCAAAGAATTTAGGTGTGAGTTTAACAAGATACGAACGGCCATGCGGTATCTTGACAATATATCCTGATTTCTCTAGTTCCTTAATATGATCATATGCCTTATTTGTCCTTATTGCGACAACTTCTGACTGGAGTATCGGTTGTTTCCAGGCAATGACTGCCAATGTTTCAAGCACTGTCTTAGAAAGTTCAGTTTCTGGTATGAGG
>JBBIVF010000013.1:0-21530 GCA_037439845.1 Candidatus Woesearchaeota archaeon | reverse complement strand
GAAAGCAAAAGTACATCTCCATTATTTGCATTAAGAACCTTAATTGAAAAAATTAAAAGTACAATCCCACCGAGTAATGAAAATGGCACTTCTTTCCATATAGTAGATGTATGAACTTTAATCGGCATAAATACCGCACCTAATCCTAAGATGAGAAGTATATTAGCAATGTTGCTTCCAATAACATTACCAAATGCCACTTCAGATGAGCCTTTGAAAGCAGCAAATATGTTAACTACCAGTTCTGGAATAGATGTTCCAAATGCCACAATAGTGAGCCCAATAACTAGAGTAGGTATGCCTAGTTTTTTTGCCAAAGAGGTTGAGCCATCTATTAAATAATCTGCTCCTTTCACTAAAAGAAAGATTCCAACAATAAACAACAAGTATTCAATCATAAGTATAAAAATCTGATTTACCTTTATAAATTTTATCTGTAACTCAGTCAGGTTTTCATTAAATATAAATATAATCTACCTTATCTCAAGGTTATGTGCGGAATAATCGGTTTCTTCAATAATGAAAATGCATTTCTGCTGGTAAAAGAAGGGCTTGAGATAATTGGATATAGAGGAAAAGACGGATATGGTATTGCTGATAGTGAAGAGATTAATTTCGCAACAAAGCCCTCTCAGTTAAAGCTCAGGTCTAAAGAAAGACATGCAATAGGCCATGCACTTCACTCTGTTGTTAGTTTTGTCAGACAACCCTTTACTGGCAAAGGCAGGTTTGTGGTAAATTGTGAGATATATAATTGGAGAGAGCTTAATGAAAAGCTCAAAATGAATGCAAGAAATGATGCTGAACTTTTGTTCTTGATGCTTGAAAAAGTTGATCTTGCTAATAATCCTATATCAAAAATAAGGAATACGCTTTCAAAATTAGATGGAGTGTATGCTTTTGCTTACTGGAGAGAGGGAAAAGTTTTTGTGGCAAGAGATATTGTTGGAGAAAAACCTCTTGCTTATTCGCTAAATAATGGTTTTGGATTTGCCTCTGAACCAAAAGCACTTGAAAAACTCGGATTTAAAGATGTACGAGAATTAAACCCAAGAATAATCCTTGAATATGACATCAAAAAAAAGGAGTTAAAAGAGTATAAAAGAAAATTCTTTAATGTTAGAAGTCTTGCTAAAGACCAAGACAAAATAAGAAAAGAGCTTCAAGGCCTAATTATTAATTCAGTTGCCAAGAGAGTGCCTGACCAGAAGTTCGGAATACTTTTTTCAGGAGGTATAGACAGTACCCTTATTGCGTGGATCTGCAAGCAGCTTGGCCTAGACTTTACTTGTTATACTGCTGTTCTTGATGAACCTAGTATGAAAAGTGCAGAGGACCTTTTGTATGCTAAAAAAGTGGCAAAGAAATTAGGATTTAAGCTAAAAGTTGCCAGGATAAAATTAAAGGACGTGGAAGCATATATAAAAAAAGTAGTGCCTTTGATAGAAAGCACTAATGTTGTTAAAGTAGGTGTTGGACTTACTTTTTATGTTGCTTGCGAGATGGCAAAAAAGGATAAAGTAAAGGTAATGTTCTCTGGTCTTGGCTCTGAAGAGCTTTTTGCAGGATATGAAAGGCACAAGCAGAGCAAAGACATTAATAAAGAATGCTACTCAGGACTTTTAAAGATATATGAAAGAGATACATTCCGAGATGATGTTATTACAATGTTCTATGGCCAAGAATTAAGGCTGCCATTTCTTGATCTCAGGCTTATTGAATATTCATTAAAGATACCTGCTGAGATGAAGATAAACGAAACAGGGAACAAGCTGATCTTAAGGCAGGTTGCAAGAGACCTTGGTGTGCCTAAAGAGTTTGCAATGAGAAAAAAAAGAGCAGCTCAGTATGGTTCAAAATTTGACAAGGCATTAGAAAAATTGGCAAAAAAACAGAAAAAACTTAAATCAGAGTATCTTGAGCAGTTTCTTCCTAAAAAGAATCTTAAACTAGGAGTGCTTTACAGTTCTGGAAAAGACTCAAATTATGCAATGTGGATAATGCAAAAACAGAACTATGATATATGCTGTCTTGTTTCAATAAAAAGCAAAAACCCTGACTCTTTTATGTGGCATACTCCTTCAATAGACATGGCTAAAGTGCAAGCTGAATGTCTTGGCATTCCATTATTGCAGGTCTCTAGCCAAGGCAAAAAGGAAGAAGAGTTAAAAGACCTTGAAAGAGGCTTAAAAGAGGCTATAAGCAAGTTTAAAATAGATGGCATAGTTTCAGGTGCATTGTTCTCCAATTATCAGAGAGAGAGGATTGAAAAAATATGCGACAAGCTAGGGCTTAAGATATTCTCCCCTTTGTGGCATATTGACCAGGAGCAAGAAATGAGAGAAATGCTAAAAGAAGGTTTTGAGATTGTTCTTGTCAGTATAGCTGCATATGGCCTTGATGAAAGTATGCTAGGAACAAAAATAACAGATAAGGAAATAGATAAATTAGTAAATCTCAATAAGGAATTTGGAGTTAATGTTGCCGGAGAAGGAGGCGAGTATGAATCGCTTGTGCTGGATATGCCGATGTTCAAGAAAAAAATCATTCTTAAGAAAGTGCAAAAAATAATGGAAAATGAATGCACTGGCAGATTAGAAATTTTAGAATATACTACAGAAGAAAAGCAATAGTTTTAAAAAACATAATCTTTAAATAAAACATCTTTCAGAAAACATAAGGTTATTATAAAATGGGATTAGGTTGTATGAAAGATTTTGAAGAAGAGGAAAGTAGAAATAATTCTAAACCTTTCCAGAAACATAAACCAGAAGAATTCTATGATATTGAATGGCATGAATTAATGCAAAAAAGTATTGAGACTGCTGATGAACTAGCAAGATTCTTTGAGGACGAGTCATTAAAAGAGTTGGAACCAGTAATAGAGAAATATCCAATGAGAATAAATCCTTATTACTTAAGCCTGATAAAAGAAAAAGGAGACCCAATATGGAACCAAGCAATTCCAAGCAAAAAAGAGATAGAATTCAGGGAATCAGGAGTAAATGACCCTTTAGGAGAAGAAAAATATAGCCCTGTTAAAGGCCTGACTCACAGGTATCCTGATAGAGTGCTTTTGCTGGTAAGTCCAACATGCGCAATGTATTGCAGGTTTTGTACAAGAAAAAGAAAAGTAGGAAAAACAGAAACAATATCAGAGAAGCAAATTGATGCAGGAATAGATTATATAAAGCACCATCCAGAAGTTACTGATGTTCTGGTTTCAGGAGGAGACCCTCTTTTGCTTGAGGATGAAAAACTTGATGGAATATTGGCAAAAATAAGGGCTATTGAACATGTTGAGATAATAAGAATAGGCTCGAAAATACCATGCACATTACCTCAAAGAATTACAGATGACCTTGTTTCAATCATTAAAAAAAATAATCCAATATTTTTGAACACTCACTTTAATCATCCTTCTGAACTAACTCCTCTTGCAGAAAAAGCACTGGCAAAAATCGCTGATGCAGGCATTCCAATAGGAAACCAGACAGTATTGCTGAAAAATGTGAATGATAGCTCAAATACCTTGAAAATGTTGTTTAAGAAATTGCTTAAAAACAGGGTAAAGCCATACTATTTGTTTCATGCAGACCTTGTGAGAGGCACAGAACATTTCAGAACATCTCTCCAAACAGGGGTTAAAATAATGCAGGAATTATATGGCCATATCTCAGGAATGGCAGTACCTCATTATGTGATAGATGCTCCTGACCATGGAGGAAAAGTTTGTATCAACCCAACAACAATTACTCAAAAAGAAGGAACTAAATTATATCTCAAAAATTTCGAAGGAAGAATAATTGAGTTTCCTGACATAATAGATTAACTTTTTCTGTTTTTTTGTGTTTTCACACTTCTCACTGGACATTGTATTGTGAGATTTATAAAGTAATTCTTCCTAGTATAAAATATTGTTTTTTTATTAATAGGTGGGCATGCCTTCGGGAGAAGCCCATCGGACTTTTTTATAATCAAATAATCAAATCAAAATAATAAAAAAATTCATAATCAGAAAAAAGGTGATGAAAATGAATGACCTGAACCCAAAATTTGTCAAGGAGCTTTTTAACAAGCAGATGAAAGAATATACTTTAAAGAGCCTAGGCATCAAAGATACTCTGAGCTATCAGTTTTCTGACCAATGGTTATAGTCTTCTAAGGCCATAAAAAATGCACCTCTAAACCCCTATAGTCAGCAGGAAACTGCTGACTGCTATTTCTTTTTTTAAACCCATCTTTTTTTTCAAATGTTTTATTTATAAAAGGGAACTAAATTTAAATATACTAAGTTAAACCAAAATAATCATGACAGGCAAAAAACTCAAAATACTTGCTGCAGGAGACATTCATGGAGATAGTAAATTAGCCGAGAAACTAGCTGAAAAAGCAGTTAAAGAAAATGTAGATCTAGTGGTTTTATGCGGAGATATAACTTTCTTTGAGCAGAAAACTGAAAATCTTATGGGGCCTTTTGTCAAAAAAAACCTTAAAGTGCTTCTTATTCCAGGAAATCACGAGAGTTTCGCAACAGCTGATTTTTTTGCAGAAACATACCCTGTAAAAAATATCCATGGCTATGCAGTAAGGTATAAAGATGTTGGAATTGTAGGATGCGGAGGCGCAAACATAGGTCCAGCACCTCCATTAACAGAAGAAGAAATTTTCAAAACACTTGAAATGGGTTTTGAAAAAGTAAAGAACCTTCAAAAAAAGATAATGGTAACTCATGTGCATCCCTCTGGCTCAACAATGGAAAAGATGTCAATGTTCGTGCCTGCATCAACAGGAATAAGGAAAGCCATTGATAAATTTCAACCGGACCTGCTTCTCTGCAGCCATGTGCATGAAGCAGAAGGTCTTGAAGAAAAAATAGGCAAGACAAAAGTCATCAATGTGGGAAAAGAAGGAAAGATAATTGAAATCTAAATTTTATCCTTTTATAACTCCAAATGGCCTTAATCTCACTATTGATTTTGCAATACCTGCTCCTTCTGTTATTTTTATAACTTCGTCAATATCCTTATAGACCTGAGGCGCTTCTTCTGCAATACCTTTCCAAGAAGCTGCTTTCACAAAAATCTGGTGTGTTTCTAACTCGGATTTTATTTTTTCGCCTCTGAATTGACCTAAAGCAGCGTGTCTTGACATTACTCGTCCTGCACCATGCGCAGAACTTCCAAATGTTTCTTGCATTGCTTTTTCTGTTCCTACAAGCAAATATGAGGCTGTGCCCATTGAGCCTGGAATTATTACTGGCTGGCCCACATCCTTGTAAGCTTTCGGAACTTGAGGATGATGTGCAGGAAATGCTCTTGTGGCGCCTTTTCTATGTACCATAACTTTCTTGATTTTTCCGTTTATTTCATGCTCTTCTATCTTTGCAATGTTATGTGCAACATCATAAACTAATTTAACTTCTTTAGGATCAATACCGAAAACTTGCTGTAATGATTTGCGAACTTGATGAGTTATTATCTGTCTATTACACCAGGCAAAATTGGCTGCTGCGCTCATTGCTTTGAAATAGTCCTCAGCTAATTTGGTTCCGATTTTGGCGTATATCAAATCCTTGTCAGGTAATGATTTCATCAGTGAAGGATTTTCATCTTCCATTTTTCTTATGTAATCAGAGCATACCTGATGGCCAAGTCCTCTTGAACCGCAATGAATCATTATACAAACCTGGTTTCTCTCTCTAATTCCGAATTTATCTGCAATTTTTTTGTCATAAATAGCATCCACAAACTGCACTTCAAGAAAATGATTGCCTGCACCTAGTGTGCCGAGTTGTTCTCTTCCTCTTGCTTTTGCTTTCTCAGAGACTTTAGAATAGTCTGCTGTTTTCATTTCGCCTTGCTCTTCTGCGTGTTCAAGGTCTTCTTCAAAACCATAGCCATTCTCAATAGCCCATCTTGCTCCTTTTTCAAGCACATTGTCTAACTCAGGGTTCTTTAAGTTTAGGAATGATTCTGAGCCAACTCCTGAAGGAACATTCTTGAATAATGCCTCAAGCAATTCTTTTATCTTTGGTTTTATATCCTCTAATGTTAATGGAGTTGTCAATAACCTCACTCCGCAATTTATATCAAACCCAATTCCTCCTGGAGAGATTATTCCTTCATTTAGGTCAAAAGCAGCAACACCTCCTATGGAAAAGCCATAGCCCTGGTGTGCATCTGCCATCATTATACTCTGCTTTTGAATGCCTGGCAAAGTAGCTACATTTATGCCTTGCTGCAATGATTTGTCTTCATCTAACTTATTCAATAATTTTTCTGTGGCAAAAATTACTAAAGGAACTCTCATATTCTCTTTTTTCTCTACTCTAAATTCAAAATCCGTTATTTTTATTGGCTCTATTTTCATGGTTTTATCTTCTATTTTCATATGTCTATCACAACCTGAATAATTACATTCCCAGGAGAATCATTTATCTCCATCTCGTGATATGTTACTGCTTTTATGTCACCGTGTATTTGATAATTCTTATAGGAATCTCCGAAAAGAACGCATCTCAGTTTAAATCCATTTGCTATTTCTTCAATTTTTATGAAATCTATTCTTGAAAGTACCATTCCTTTTGTGTCAATTAAAAATATTAATTCATCAAGAAAATCATAAAGCAAAGCCTCTTTTGTTTCTGCCTCTTTAGTTATTTCATATTTATTGATTGGTTTTATTTTTTCAGGATCAATAAGATAATTGAACATTGCATAAGCCGCGTTGATAAAAGCCTCCTCTAAGGTAAAGCCAAATGCCTGAAACTTAAGGTCTGCAGTATGCTCTAAGTACCTATATTTGCCTGGTTTGTCTCGCATCATTATTGCATCATTATACTTGTAATGAGAACATACTTTAAAAATTTTATCTAATAAAGCTCTATTCTTACAGAGTTTTTAGATGTCTTTTTCTCCTCTGAGGATTGTTTAGAATCAAAATTCGAAGATTCTGCTCCTGAAGTTCTTGTTTCTCCAAACATACTAAAAATGCCAGGGTTGGATTCTAATGTTTGCTCCATGTTTGAAGGAGCTGAGTAAGAACCTGATGAAAATGAGCCTGAATCTGCTAATGAATTCAAGAAGTGTATTAATTTCATTATGTCTTCTTTAGAATCGCGTTTTGTGTCAATTTTAATAATCATTATATATTATTTTAAGAAAGAAGTATATAAATTTTATTATATGCTTATTATAAGCCTTTAAAATCGCTTTGCTATATCATATACTTTCCTGTATTATTATATTAGAATTATATTAGACTTCTGTATTATTGTATTATTAGAGTTATTTTTTTATTTTTCTAGATTTTTAATTTAAGATTTTTAAACATCATAATTTCTGCAGGGTTACAATTAAATTATCTGCTGTTGGATGCTCTTCAATAATACAAGGCACACAACCCATTTTCTTTATCTCTTTCTTTAATCTGCTTGCAATAACAGGAGTTGTCAATATTCTCATCAGCTTAGTGTCTATCTCCATTAGTTTTCCTGGTATGTTATATTTCGCTTTTAATTTCATTAGTGTTGTTTCAAGTTTTTTCAATGCTCTTGTTTTATTAGCTTTTTTCAATCTTTGTTTGTACGAGAATCCAGGCTCAAGCCCTTTCAGGTAAATTACTCCTCTTATTAGCATTCCATCAGCGGTTCTTTGGTCATATTCTTTTTTTATGGACTTAGAGCGCAATTCTATTCTTTTTTGTAGCTGCACTGCATCCTTTAATTTAGCAGTACAATAATGTGTGTTTAGTTTGATATTCTTTTTCTCAATATATCTTAATACTTTTTTCGCTGTTTTTTCTGAACCTTTTATCGCGTAGCTCATAAAATTCTTTGTATAGAATTTGCGTTGAGAGAGAAATTGAGAGTTTGTGTCTGAATACTCGAGCTCATTGATGTTCAAGAAATCAACTTTATCCTTTATGAATTCAACAAGCTCAATTATTCTCTCATATTTGTCTGGAATAGCCGGAATTTCAACCCCAACTTTCCAGTTGTATTTTTTTGTCATTGAAAGCCTAGGCCAGAGCTTTTTATTTTCCAGATCCAAATGAAATCTTATCTCATCTAAACCCGCCTCATACAATTTTTTAAGTATCTTTGCAGATATAAGATTCAAAGAAGTATAGAGATGAATATGAAACTTTTTTCCAAAGGTTTTTTTGAATAATCTTATATATCTTACTGTTCTGTGCAGCCTCAATAGTGGGTCGCCGCCAGTTATTCCAACTCCTTTTGATTTTGAAATCTTTATCTCTTCTAGCAGAGTCCTTATGCCTTTTTCTGTGTCCTTAATCTTTTCCTCATTAATGCAGATAACATCCTTGTATCTCTTGTCATCAGAAAGAGGACAATAATAACATCTTCTTAAACATAATCCTGTTATGTACATCACAGATTTTCTGCCTTGCACACAAAGTTTACAGCCTTCTGCAAGTTTTCCTATTAGATATGAATAATAGGGAGTTTTCTTTATTTTTACCATTTTTACAGCTTATAAGTGATTTGCTCTCTCATTTAAATAAATATCCTATTTTTCTATAAAAATATAAAAATTCTATTGCATTCACCTCCTCTATGTCACTAACTATTTGCCTCCAGCCTGAACTGCTTGAGAACAAGGTAATTCCAGGTTCTTCGAAAAATGACTATGTGATTGAGCTCAAAAGAGATTTTTTTCTGAATAATCCTGATTTTTCTATTAAAGAAGAGTTGAAAAATATAAACATCTGCGATACAATAAATATATTTGGTGCTTTTTTCGGAAAAGAACATTTGATAACCACAAGATATGTGCTAATAAAAAAATATGAGGATAAAAAAAATTTTACCATAAATTTTGACCTGAGAAAAACAAAGGCCTTGCTTATTCCAGTAAAACAAAATGATAAAATAATACTTCAATTAATCACAGGCACTAATCCATCAACAGGAATAGAATCAAAATTGGAACTTGACGAACAACTAGCAAAAGAACTTAAGTCCCTGATAATGGATGATTTTTCTATCTGGATGTCAAATATCTTTCAGATATATAAAAAATTATACCCTGAAAACAAAAGAGAAAACAAAAGAAAATCAAACGATATTATGCTTAAAATATTCCAAGATTATATACCTTACCAAAAAATGTTCGGGTTTAAATGGAAAAACTGGACACTGGAATTCCAAAGAAAAAATGTTTATAGTAAAGAGATATCTTTTGGCGGATTTTTCAAAAAAAACACCATAACATATAATATAGTATATTAATAAAACCATATAAAACATCATATAATATATTAATAAAACAATCTTTGAAAATTCATGAAAATTATGTTTTTAACTTCGTGCTCGTCCATATTTTTGATTTCAGCAATTTTTTTTATTGTCAAGACAACATTCTTAGGTTGATTTGGAAATGTCTTAGCAGGGCCTAAAAAGGGAGCATCACTCTCTGTCAATAATCTTGAAATGTCTGTCTGCTTTACTATTTGTTGAAAATGTTCTGATGTTAGTATATTAGTAGGAATAGAGAGATACCAACCTTTTTTTTCTATTCTTTTAACTAGGCTCATCTTTCCGCCAAAACAATGCATAACAACTTTTTTTGCTTTCATTTCTTCAAGAATTTCTATACATTGCTGTTCTGCACCTCTTGAATGAACTATTAAAGGCACCTCAAGTTCTTTAGCAAGATCAATCATTTTCTTAAACAATTTTATTTGAGATTCTTTATCCTTGCCGTGCTTGAAGTCCAGGCCAACTTCGCCTATTGCAAATGGTTTTTTTGTTTTGATAAATTTTATCTCTTGCTCTATATCTGTTTCCTTGAATTGCGTTTTTTCGTGTTCCATTTCAGATTTCAATGCATCTTGCGGGTATATGCCTAAAGAATATTTAACAATATCATATTTTTTGGCAATTTCAATTACTTTTCTATTTGATTCCTTGTCTATTCCTGCTGTTATTATCTTTGACAATCCTGCTTTTTTCGCATCTGCAATAACAGAATCTAAAATATCAAATATCGCAGCATGGTCAAGATGAGAATGAACATCAATATACATTCTAAAATTGATTTTCGGCGGATTTAAAAATTTTATGTGCTGGATTCTGATATAATAAATATTTCTAGTTACTAAAATATATTTCTCTTTGATAAAAATCAATAATTATATCGAAGTGGCTAATTCAGTACTTTTAGGGCTTATTAATAAATCCCAAACATTTAAATATACCTGGCAGATTTTTCCTCTAAGTTCAGAGATTAAAGGTGATATTTATGGCAATTGTCGGATTTAATTTCACTCAAATTACAGCAGAAAGAACAGGAGTTCCAAAAGGGAAAATAGAGATAAAAAATAATATCACAATCAAAAATATCGCAAAAGCCAACATCAACATGGGAAATAATATGAAAGATGGCCTGAGGTATGAATTTGAAGCAACCATAAAATACGAGCCAGGAATTGGAAATTTGATATTTAAAGGAGATTTTCTTGATATGGACACTCCTGACAAAGTCAAACACATACTTGAAATGTGGAAAAAAGACAAGAAGCTTCCAGATGAGGCCAAGAATTCAGTGCTTGCTTACATTATGCACAAGATTCTTGTTGAAGCTATTCTTATCACCAGGGATGTCAATTTGCCAGCTCCAATAAAAATGGGACAAGCAGCTGTTGCAAAGCAAGGAAAATACATAGGATAAAAATTAATTTGAATAATATCTTTTGGGTTTTTGGGTTTTTATTTCTTTATAAATACTATTAAGTACATTGGTAACTTTTAAAAATGGCATTATAATAAACTGGAGGAGAAAATGACAAATAATATCCTTAAATTAAAAGTTGCTGAAGCAATGCAAGATGATGTAGATAAAGGCATTGTTAGAATAGATAACAATATGATGAAAGAGATCAATGTCAGAGCAGGAGATGTTGTAGAGATCAAAGGAGAGACAATAACTGTGGCCATAGCTGCACGAGCATTGCCTGGAGATATAGGACTAAATATAATACGCATGGATGCTGTCATAAGAAGAAATGCAAAAACAAGCATAGGCGAAATAGTGGAGATAACAAAAGCAGACCTAAAAGAAGCTAAGAAAATCACTATAGCTCCGCTCAAAAAAAATATTCAATTAAGAGCCAGTCCCAGCATATTAAAGCAAGGGCTTTTGGGAAGAGCTGTTGTTAAGGGAGATGTTGTATCACTAGGAGGAACAAGAACAAGAAGAAATGTGATGACAGGCTCTCCGATGTTTGATGAGATATTCCGCATGCTAGATGAAACAAGCTTTGGCTTTGGTTTTGGAGATTTCAAGTTTGTTGTAATAGAGACCAATCCTAAAGGAGCATGTATCATAACTGAAAACACCAATGTCGTGTTTAATCCAACTGCAGTTAGTGCAGAGAAAGATCAAGAAGTTCCAGAAGTCGCGTATGAAGACATTGGAGGACTTGATGAAGAATTAAGAAAAGTAAGAGAAATGGTAGAGCTTCCATTGAAGCATCCAGAAGTTTTTGAGCGTCTGGGTATTGAACCTCCTAAAGGGGTGTTGTTGCATGGTCCTCCAGGAACAGGAAAGACACTGCTTGCAAAAGCAGTCGCAAACGAGGCCAAAGCAAATTTCCTGCTTATTAATGGACCTGAAATAATGTCGAAATATTATGGCGAGTCAGAGCAAAACCTCAGAAAGAAATTCGAAGAGGCAGAACAGAGTGCTCCCTCAATAATTTTCATTGATGAAGTTGATGCTATTGCTCCTAAAAGAGAAGAGTCAAAAGGTGAAGTAGAGAGAAGAGTTGTTGCCCAGCTTCTTTCATTGATGGATGGCTTGAAATCAAGAGGTAAGGTTATTGTCATTGCAGCAACTAATATTCCTAATGTTCTTGACCCTGCATTAAGAAGACCTGGAAGATTTGATAGAGAAATAGAAATAGGAGTACCGAGTAAAGAAGGCAGATTAGAGATATTGAAAATCCATACAAGAAACATGCCTCTTGCCCAAAATGTAGATTTAGCTGAATTGGCATCAGTCACTCATGGTTTTGTAGGAGCTGACCTTGCTGCTCTTGCAAAAGAAGCGGCAATGATAGTATTGAGAAAATTACTGCCTGAAATAAAGCAAAGAGAGGGCCAAGCAGTGCCTCAAGAAATACTTGAGAGAGTGCAAATAACAATGCAGGATTTCAAAGATGCATTGAAAACAGTCAGGCCAAGTGCAATGAGAGAAGTACTTGTAGAGATACCAAGCGTGAAATGGGAAGATATAGGTGGATTAGAACAGGTAAAGCAGGAGTTGAAAGAGGCAGTTGAATGGCCTTTGAAGAATCCAGAAGTGTTCAAGAGATTAGGCATAAGACCACCTAAAGGCATATTGATGTATGGTCCTCCTGGCTCAGGAAAAACATTGCTCGCAAAAGCAGTTGCAAATGAATCTCAAGCTAATTTCATATTAGTTAAAGGTCCAGAGATGTTGTCTAAATGGGTAGGAGAATCAGAGAAAGCAGTTAGGAAAATATTTGATAAGGCAAGACAAACATCTCCAACAATTATTTTCTTTGATGAAATAGATGCCATTGCGCCAAGAAGAGGCATGAGTGATGAGCATCATGTTACTGAACGAGTAGTAAATCAATTGCTTACGGAAATGGATGGACTTGAGCAATTGAATGACGTAGTTATAATTGCAGCTACTAACAGACCAGATATTATGGATCCTGCGTTGTTAAGGCCAGGAAGATTTGACAGGATAATATTAACAGCACCTCCTGACGAGAAAGCCAGACAAAGCATATTGAAAGTTCACACAAAAAACATGCCGCTAAAAGGCGTAGATATAAAAGAACTCGCAAAAAGAACACAAGGATATGTGGGTGCTGACCTAGAGGCACTTTGCAGAGAGGCAGCAATGCTTGCTCTGAGAGAAGATATCAATGCAAAACAGGTCACTATGAAAAATTTCGAAAAGGCAATGGAGACAATACCACCATCAGTGACTAAAGAGATAGAAGATGCCTACAAATATCTGCAGGGCCACTTTAGAAGCGCAAGAGCCAAGCAGATGAAAGATGAATCACCAAGTTATTTTGGATAGATAAAAGAAGATAGATGATGAAAGAAAATTTTAATCCAGGAGATTATATCAAGGTCTCAACAAATGAAGAGGTGTTTGAGGGCCAGCTACTGAAAAGGCCTGAACTTCTCGGAGATGACGTAATAGTAATTAAATTAGATAGTGGCTATAATATAGGAATAGAGAAGAAAAATATTAAGGAGATTAAAGTTATAAAACCATACAAACCAAAAGAGCAGAAATCAAAAATAAAGAGTTATAATCCTAAGCTGCCTAGTGTTTCTGTTTTAAGTTTTGGAGGAACAATCTCAAGCAAAGTGGATTATGCAACAGGAGGAGTTTTTGCGGATTATACTGCAGAAGATTTTGTAGAGATGTGTCCTGAACTTCTTGAAATAGCAAATATCAAAGCAAAAAAAGTCATGAGCGTAATGTCAGAAGACTTATGCCCAGAAGATTGGAAAAAGATGGCTGAAGAGATATTCAAAGAACTGCAAGATGATAAGATAAAAGGCATAGTAATCAGTCAAGGCACTGATACATTGCATTTTTCTGTTGCTGCAATGAGTTTTATGTTAAGAGAGTTAAATAAACCAGTTGTATTCACTGCAGCCCAGAGGAGCATTGATAGAGGCAGTACTGACGCTTTCATGAATCTGATATGTGCGGTCACAGCTGCAGCAAAATCTGATATCGGAGAAATTGTCACTTGTATGCACGGAACAAGCTCTGATGATTATTGTATTCTTATACGAGGAACAAAGGTAAGAAAGATGCATACTGCCAGAAGAGATGCTTTCAGACCAATAAATGATATGCCTATTGCAAAGCTTACTTACGATGGAAAAATTGAAATAACAAACAATAATTACAGAAAAATCTCTGGAAAACCAAGATTAGAGAATACATTCAATACTAATATAGCTATGATACCTGTGTATCCAGGAATTGATCCTGGCTTGATTGATTATTTGGTGGAGAAATATGATGGTTTAGTGATAGCAGCAACTGCGCTTGGTCATGTTCCTACTAATAATCCTAAATATAGTATATTAAATGCACTTGAAAAAGCCAAAAAATTAAAAAAACCTGTTGTTATTGCATCTCAGACATTATACGGCAGGACTCATAAATATGTATACACTAACCTGAGAAAATTGAGTATAGAAAAACACTGCATATACGTTGAGGATATGACTCCTGAGACAGCATATGTCAAACTAGGATGGATAATGGGAAAAACCAAGAACTTTGAAGAAATAAAGAAATTAATGGAGACAAATATTGCGAATGAATTTAATCCTAGGATACAAACAAATGAGTTTTTGAACTAGATGATTACAATAAAAGAGTTGCTTAATAAGATTTATTGGGACAAGAATCTCAATAAGGAAGATTATGAAATTTATTATTTAGACAGATTAAAGAAAAAATTGATTGAAATTAAGATCAAAGATATAGTAAAAGTCGAGGATAACACACTTGTGCTTGAAAACAAAACAATACCGTTGCACAGGATAAAAAAAGTCACTGAAAAAGGGAAAATTATATGGCAGAGAAATTAGATTATAAAGATTATGAAAAATTAGGGTTGAAATGTGGCATTGAAATACATCAGCGACTCAATACAAGAAAATTATTCTGCAATTGTCCTTCTGTTATAAGAGAAGATAAACCTCATTTCACGGTTATCAGGAGACAAAAGGCTGTTGTTGGAGAATCTGATGAGTTTGATATAGCTGCACTCCACGAAACAAAAAGAAATATCACTTTTGAGTATGAAGGCTATTACGATACTACTTGTCTAATAGAAATAGATGAAGAGCCTCCTATGGAAATGAATGAGGAAGCTTTTCAGATAGTTCTGCAAGTTTGTAAGATTTTGGGTTGCAAGATTGTCGATGAAGTTCAAGTAATGAGAAAGACAATTGTGAATGGAAGCAATGTCTCTGGATTTCAAAGAACTGCGCTTGTAGGAAGAAACGGAAAAATAAAGACATCTTTTGGGGATGTAAGAATACCTACTGTGATGATAGAAGAAGAAAGCGCAAAAGATATCAGGAAAGAAAAAGACAAAATAGTTTATAGATTAGATAGATTAGGCATACCATTAATAGAAATATCCACAGAACCAGAAATGAAAACTCCTGAACAGGTAAAAGAGGTATGTGAATATATTGGAATGGTCTTAAGATCAACAGGAAAAGCCATGCGAGGAATAGGATCAATAAGGCAAGATCTAAATATTTCAATAAAAGAGGGTGCAAGAGTTGAGATAAAAGGAGCACAGGAGCTAAAAACAATTCCATTATGGATAGAATATGAAGTATTGAGGCAGAAGAATCTTATAGAGATTAAGAAAGAACTAGGCAATTTTAAAGAGTTGAAGCCAGAAAAAATTGAGTTGACTAATGACCTGAAAAATTCTCAATCTAAAGTTCTAGGTGAAGCTTTCAAGAAAAATGGTGTTGTGTTTGGAATAAAATTGGAAGGTTTCAATGGCTATATTGGAAGAGAAATCCAGCCAGGCAGAAGATTGGGCTCTGAGTTTTCTGATTATGCTAAAATAAAAGCAGGTGTTAGCGGAATTCTACATTCTGACGAATTACCTAAATATGGCATAACGCAGCAAGAAGTTGATATTATAAAGAAAAAATTAGGTTGTAAAGACAAAGATGGATTTGTGATAATAGCTGATGAAAAGCAGAAAGTGATTTCTGCGCTCGATGCTGTTATTGAAAGAGCAAACCTCGTCAAACAAGGAGTAATAAAAGAGGTAAGAAAACCAAATGCAGACGGTACAACATCTTTTATGAGACCCCTTCCAGGAGCTGCAAGAATGTATCCCGAAACTGATGTACTGCCCATAAAGCCTGATATTAAGAATATCAAAGTTCCTAAATTATTGATAGAAAAAGAAGATGATTACATTAAATTAGGACTATCAAAAGACCTTGCTAGATTAATGGTGCGTTCAGATAAATCAGCACTCTTTGAAGAGTGCCTGAAATTCAAAAATATTAAGCCTGCATTCATTGCAGAGATGCTTTTACCTAAACTCCTTGAAATAAAAAGAAAATATAATGTTGATGTAGATAACGTGAATGATGATATGTTTATAGAATGCTTCAGAAAATTAAATGATGGAAAAATAAGTAAGGATGCAATTGAGGATATATTGATAAAAGCAGCTAAGGGAGAAAAGGTAGATTTTGATTCTTATATGATAATAACTGGCAAAGAGCTTGAAGAAAAAATAAAATCAATCGTCAATAAAAATAAAAACAATCCTAAATTGACTTCTTTGATAATGGCTGAGTTAAAAGGAAAAGCAGACCCAAAAGAAGTAATGGAATTAATAAAGAAATTAATCTAAATCTACAAAGTCAAATACATACAAGCCCATAGCATAGATTCATCAGTAGTATAGAAAAGAGAGCAATAAGGTTTTCCTTTTTTGTCATAATTTTCAAAGACATTATGGTATTTCTCAATATGCAACTTCCATTTTTGTTTCTGTTTTTCATATTCTTTCTTATCTATATCTTTTAATAATCGCAGATATATCATCCCTAATTGCGGCCATACAGACTCTCTCTGCCAGTTTGGAGTAAAAATATTTGTTATTTTGAGCTCTTTTATATTATGCTTTGTATAGATTAAAGGCAATGGTTTGTCTAATCCTTCTTTCTTGATGGTGTCAATAACCTTTTTCAGTATCTTCTTATCCTTCATTATATTAAAGTAGAACTGGAAGAGATTTGCGTCAGTTGCAAGATACTTGCCACCAGAAAGGTCATCTAAAAAATATTCGCCATTCCAGAACTTTTTGATTATTATTTTTTCATAGTTGTATTTTTTCAGCGGATTTTCAAGAATCTTTATTTTTTCTAGTTCATTTTTTAGCATAGCCGCCATAACATTAGCATAGCAACTAGAATCAGTTATAGAATGGTCGCGCATCTGCGAGTAATGACCTTTCTTGACAAGACCTGTTTTTGGATTAATCAGTGTGCTAAAATAATATTTTATCTCATTGTCAAGAAATTTCTTATATTTTTTTATAATATCATTTGCTTTAAGCAACCTAAGAGTTCTTATAAGATAAGGCAGTGAATCAACTGAATAAACATTAGGAAAATCATAAGGAACCTTGTCTCGAGCTATTGTTGTTGTTATTTTTTGATTTTTATTATAAATATCTAATGCGTATAATATGCTTTGCCTTAATTCCTTTTCATAACCTAATTTTATCAATGAATCAGCACACCATCCTATGTCGCGTATCCAAAATTCATTATAGTGGCCTGTTGCAGAAACCTGAAAATATTCCCCATTAAAACATTCGTTAACTATCTTGGCACATATTTCTTCTGCAGAACCTGAGTATTTGTAGAAGCCATAAATATCTTTTCTCAACTTAATGAAAAACATTCTGAGTCCAATCTTGATATGCTTTAAGGTTAATGTTGTCATAGTAAAAAAAGCGCACTCGGGGAGATTCGAACTCCCGACCTACAGCTCTCTCCAATGCATTTAGGAGGCTGTTGCCCTATTTGCTCTACCGCAAATCCCTAAAGCAGAGACTTTAGGTATCCAAGCTAGGCTACGAGTGCTTTTAAACCAGAGATTTGAATTTCTTTTTAAATATTAGCTATTTTTTTATATACTTTTGTTTATTTTGGTAAGATAATGTTCAGGATAAAAGAAAAACCAGAAGATTTCATTGTAAATGAAATTATTGATCTTGAAATAAAAAAAGACGGCACTTTTTGCTATCTTATTCTTGAAAAGAAAAATATCTCAACTATAGACGCTATCAATATCATTTCAAAACATTTCAATATGCCTTCAAGAGAGATAGGATTTGCAGGGCTTAAAGATAAGAATGCAATAACAAGGCAATATATATCCATTCCTGCCAAATATTATAGTGTTGAAAAATACAAATCATTCTTTAGTCAGAAGATAAAACTAGAATTCCTGGGAAGAAGCAATAAGCACATATACATTGGCAGCAATAAAAAAAATTCATTCGAAATAACAGTAAGGAACATTGAACAAGAAATTAAAAATGATATTTTTATTGATAAAAGCATAAATTATTTTGATGAACAAAGATTTTCTAAGAATAATATACTCATTGGAAAATTTATTTTAAAGAAAAATTTCAAAGATGCTGCATCTCTTATTGCTGAAGATGAGCAATATTCTAAATTGATTAAAAAACATTTGGCAGATGTGAATAAAGATTATGTCGGAGCATTAAGAAAATTGGATAAGAATCTTCTCAAGATGTTCATACATTCTTATCAAAGCCATATTTGGAACAAGGTTGTATCTGAATATTTGAAAAATACTTATCCTGAGCATTATCTTCAAAAATATTCAAACGGCGAATTTTGTTTTCCTAAAGAAAATATTGTTGATATGGAAGTACCTTTGCCGGGATTTGATCTTGATTCTAGATCAATTAGGGATAAGAAATTATATCAAATCTATGAAAAAGTGCTACTTGAAGAAAATATCTTGCCAAGAGATTTCATTATAAGGGAGTTGCCTGATGTTTCCTGTGAAGGAGGAAAAAGAAGTATTATTATGAAGATAGAAAATTTCAATTTTAGTGTAAAAGATGACGAGATTAACAAAGATAAGAAAAAAATAATATTCAAATTCACCTTAGATAAAGGAAGTTATGCAACAATAGTAATTAGAAACGCAATGTTAAAGATATTAGATTCTATTTCAGATAGCTAATTATATTTTTATAGACATTCTCTATTGTGTCATTACCATTTATTCTTATCAAAATACCTTTTTTCTTATAGTAATCAAGAATAGTTTTTATTGCTCTTTTATTTACTTCAAGTCTTTTCCTGACAACTTCTGGTTTGTCATCTTCTCTTACAAATAATTTAGAGCCGCATATATCGCAGATACCTTTTTTTTTAGGCTTTTTGTTTATTAGATGATATGTTGAACCACATTTGCACATCATTCTGTTAGCTAATCTTTTAATCAAGACTGTTTTAGGAACACTGAGATAAAAGACCTTATCTATCTTGAATTCCTGGTCAATTAATTTAGCTTGATTAAGTGTCCTAGGTATGCCATCAAATAATATCCTTTTTTTTCCATATGCTGCTTTTTTTGTTATTTCCAGAACAAGCTTGTCTGGCACCAAGTTTCCTTTATTGATTGTATTGGCTATAACTTTACCTAAAGCACTCTTAGAAGCAATCTCTTTACGCAACAAATCTCCAGTAGAAAGATGAAAGAATTTATTCTTCTTCTGCAAAAGCTCTGCTTGACTACCTTTACCTGAACCAGGAAGACCTATCAGTATTATGTTTATAATTCCACCTCTTTATCCAAAATATTCTTCTGAATCCATATCAGAATCTTTGGATTTCCAAAGATTAATGATATCGCTAAATAATGCCTCAATATCTGGCATTAATGATAAATATTCTTTAAATGCATTCTTTATGAAATTAGCATCTTCTTTTTCAATATTCTTTAAGGAGAGTTTTTCTGATTCCCTTAATAGTGTCATGATTTTTTTGAAAAGAATAAAATATTTCTTTTTTTTTGTTTCATCAAGAATCTTTAACTCATACATTGCAGCAAAACTCTGTTCTGGATTGAAAAAATCTGAAAGAACTTTAGCAATCTGCTCGAATTTTTCGTGCATTTTATATCTTATTTCTTTCAATACATTAGATTCATTTTCAATATCTGAGATTGAAAAATATTTATCTAATTCATTAAAATCAGGCAGTTGATACTTGGATTTTATAGGCTCATAGATTTTTTGGTTAAGCATAAATAAACCTATTTTTTGCCTTATTTATATTATTTTTGAATTAACTTTAAAAAGAGACAAGCACTGTTTACTGTTAGGGATAACTGTTTTCGGTGTTTCGCCTCTGTAGCTTAGTAGTATAGCACCGCTCTCGTAATGAAAATAAACTTTTTTCACAAACCTTTTTTCAAGAGTAAAGCGGAGGTCGAGGGTTCAAATCCCTCCAGAGGCTTTTTTTAACCTTTTAATACGGTAGTGGTGTAGTGGTAGCACATGACCCTCCCAAGGTCATAGCCCGGGTTCAAATCCCGGCTGCCGTATTAGAGAAACATTTAAAAAATAATTGCAGTATCTTTAGCTAGTTATCCAATCTCTGATAACTGTTTTTTCGCCTCTGTGGCTTAGTGGTATAGCGCCACCTTGGTAACAGATCACCTGTTCTCTGTGAGAGTGATCTGACAATTAGGTGGAGGTCGAGGGTTCAAATCCCCCCAGAGGCTTTTATTCTTTTCTAGAATTCTTTTTTCAACACTCTCTTTTTATTTTCTAACATTTCATATATGATTTCTTTTATCCTTTCATCCAGGCAACTTTTTTCTGTCACTTCTTTAATGGTTTCAATAGAGGCAGATATAGAAAGTTCAATACAAATCTCTCTCTGAGCTCCCTTCTTAAGGAATCTTATGCTGTCATTTTCTTCGTAATAATAATATATTAATGGCTCTTGATCTTTCAAAGGCCTTGCAGTTATACTACCATCTTTGTATACAAATGTTTTATTATATATTTCGCGTCCACCCATAAGCATAGATAATTTCAATGTATTTTTAAAGATTTTGAGAAAACTATATATAGCCAGAAGCTAAAAAAAAATTATCAAATTAAAGAGGTATGATTATGGCAAAAAATAAAGAATTCAAAAAAAAGCATAAATTAGGTGCATTGACACTGTTAGCATCAATTATAATCGGGCTGGCAATAGTGATTTTTTGGCCTATCTTTGTTCACAATGGAATCAAAACATTTGTAGAAGAACCAAAACTTGAGACATATTGTGCTAATATTTCTTATGAAATAGCAACAACATCTTGCGAGAATGTGACAATAGGAGATTCAAAAGAACACTATTCAGGACCTTATCCTATTAATAATTGCTGGTGCGATCAAATCTGCAATGAAAAAGGATGCACTTATACCAACAAATGTCATGTGACTAATCCTGAATATGTTGCATGCAATGAGGAATGGAATAAAGACAGCGAACAATTCAGGAAGAGCTATTTTATTATTGCAATCATTGTTGGTCTTATTGGTCTTGTGATTGGATTATACTTGAAAAACGGACCAGTGGCCATAGGATTAATGGCAGGTTCAGTAATTGTAATGATAATGGGCACAGTACAATACTGGGGTCAGATGAGCGATAGAACTAAGTTCATCTTCTCAGGCATAGTGTTGCTTGTTTTGATATTCATTGCATACAAGAAGTTCTCAAAGCGTTAAATCTTTATTTTTTATATGATATTTTTTTTATTTTGATATTTTTTAATTATTTTTTATTTTTATAATAATATTTTTTTTATTTTTTAATTAATATTTTTTTTAATAATTATATTTTTTTTATTTTATTTTTTAATTTTTATAATAATTTTTTTATT
>JBBIVF010000012.1:15474-22022 GCA_037439845.1 Candidatus Woesearchaeota archaeon | reverse complement strand
AAACAAATTGCTGAAGTGATTGAGAAAAAAAGGGCAGTGCCTTTTATAAGACACAATAAAGATGTTGCACACAAGAAAGGAATGATGTCAGGAAGATATCCGGTCAAAGCAGCTGCTTATGTCCAGAAGCTTCTTGATTCCGTCGAAAAGAATGCCCAAAACAAAGGAATGAGAACAGCCAACTTAGAAATAATTCATATTAATGCCAACAAGGCCTCAACTCCGTTGAGATATGGAAGAAAAGGAGGAGTAGAGACAAAAAGGACTCATATCGAGATAGTTGTAAAGGAAGCTGCCAATAAAGAAAAACAAGAAAAGAAAACTCAGGCAGTTTCTAAGAAGAAAAAAGAAAAGACTGAAAGTGAAAAAGAATGATTGAAAGAGAGTTTATCAAAGAGAAAAAAAGGGAATTCCAAGTAGAAGAGTTTATCAGAAAGAAACTAGGACAAGTCGGATTTTCCAAGACGCAGGTTAAGAAGACTCCCTTAGGAGAAAAAATAGAAATACATGCAGCAAAGCCAGGTTTGGTTGTAGGGAAAAAAGGAGCAAACATAATGGCGCTCACCGAAAACCTAAAGAAAGAATTCAAGTTTGAGAATCCTCAGATAGAAACTGTTGAGGTCAAATCAATATTTCTTGATCCTTCAGTCGTGGCAGAAACAATAGCAAATTCGCTTGAACAGTTCGGCTCTGCCAAATTCAAGGCGATAGGACACAAAATGCTAGAAAATGTTATGCGGGCGGGAGCAAAGGGCATAGAAATCCTCATCTCAGGGAAAATACCATCGTCAAGAGCAAAAACATGGAGATTTTATGCAGGATACATCAAAAAATGCGGAGATGCTGCTTATCAGATTCCCGTAAAGTATTCAAGAGCAGAGCTCAAAACAGGTACTGTCGGAATACAAGTAAGGATAGTGCCCCCCGACCTTGTGCTTCCAGATAATGTAGAGATACTAGATACAATACAAATAGAGGAAGTCAAAGAAGAGAAACATGATAAAAAAGAGAAGAAAAAATCTCCTAAAAAGAAAGAAGAAGTAGTAAAAAAAGAGAAACCTAAAAAAGCTCCCCAAAACAAATCTAAAGAGAAGAAGACAGAACCAAAGCATACTAAAAACAAGCAAGCAAAAAAATCCAGCCCAGAAAAACAAGAAGAAATAATGAATAAAGAGGAAAAACCCCAAGTAAATGAAGAAGAGAAAAAAGGCGATAACTAAAAATGAAAAAAATCAAAATAAAAGATCTGGTAAATACAGATGAAGCAACTCTGAATAACAAAATGCTTGAAATAAAAAAAGAATTGATGAAAAATTATGCTCAAATAGCTACAGGCACCACCCCAAAGTCACCAGGTGGAGTCAGACAGCTGAAAAAGAATATCGCCAGGATACATACTGTATTGGCGGAAAAACAGGTTAAGAAGCAAACTAAAAAATGAGTGAAATTTGCAATAGATGCGGTTTGCCAAAAGAACTTTGCGTTTGCGAAGCGATCGCAAAGGAAGGACAAGAAATCATTGTGAAGACAGTGAAGAAGAAGTTCGGTAAGCTTCACACAACAATCCAAGGAATGGATGTTAAAGATGAGAACCTAAAACAGCTCGCCAAGGAGTTAAAATCAAAATTTGCTTGCGGCGGCACTGTTAAGGACGGCATAATCGAACTTCAAGGTGATCACAAAACAAAAATCAAGCCTTTTCTCGTTTCAAAAGGCTTCCTTCCTGAGATGATACAAGTCAAATGAAAGAGCTCTTGATTGGCAAATTCGTCGAGATAACATCAAATAATAAGAAGTTCGCTGGAAAAATAATCAAAGAAACCCAGAACACAGTGACTTTGCGCACAGATGAGCATGAAAAAATGTTCATCAAGGACAAAATCAATATCAAAATAAATAATATAATCATCAAAGGCCAATGCATCAAAAAAAGGCCTGAAGATAAAATCAAAAAATAGGATAAAACAAAAAACCAAGGAAAATGAAAATGAAAGAAAGAAGCATCGGAATCGAAGTACCTTTTCCTAAAAATAAGTGCGAAGACACAAAGTGTCCTTTTCATGGAAATCTCAAAGTAAGAGGCAGGACATTTAAGGGCACTATTATATCTGCCAAAGCAGCAAAATCCGCAACAGTTGTTTGGGAAAGGATAGTGCCTGTTAGGAAATTCGAGAGATTCGAAAGAAAAAGAAGCAAAGTTCACGCATACAATCCCACTTGCATCGATGCCAAAGAAGGCGATATTGTTAAGATAATAGAATGCAGGCCTTTGTCAAAGACAAAACATTTCGTGGTGATAGAGAAGATATTGAAAGACGATTCCGTGAAGAAGATAGAAATGCATGAAGACGTGAAAAAAGAAGAAACAAAAAAGAAAGAAGCCAAGAAAGAGGACAAAAACTAAAATGAAAGCCATAAAAGCAAACTCTGTAAAAGGACTTCCTTTAGGCTCTTATGTTCCGACTTGCGACAATTCAGGCGCGAAGATAATCAAAATAACTGCAGTCAAGGGCCACAAGACAGTGAAGGGAAGAAGTCCTGCTGCTGCTGTTGGAGACTTGATCATGGCTGCTGTCAAATCAGGAAAGCCAGACATGAGGAAAACAGTTGTATTTGCAGTAATTGTCAGACAAAAGAAAGAGTACAGAAGACCCGATGGAACAAGGATAAAATTCGAGGATAATGCAGCAGTAGTGCTGAAGGATGACAAAGGAAATCCTAAAGGAACAATACTAAAAGGTCCGGTCGCAAAAGAAGCTGCTGCAAGATGGCCTGGTATCGCTAAATTAAGCTCAATATTGGTGTAAAATGACTGCCATAGCATTTTCAAAGAAATGGAAATCATCCAAGAAACCGACAAAACAGAGAAAATACCAGATGAATGCTCCTATGCACATCAAAGGTAATTTTCTAAATGTTCATCTCTCAAAAGAGCTAAGACAAAAATATACCACCAGGAGTATTAGAGTAAGAAAAGGCGACAAGGTAAAGGTGCTTGTTGGAAAATACAAAGGCAAAGAAGGAAAAGTAGATAGAGTCTCAGTTAAGAGAACCAAGATATTCATAACCGGCATAGAATTTACAAAAAAAGACGGAGCAAAAGTGCTTGTTCCTATACATCCATCAAATTGCGTGATAACTGAACTTGACATTTCAGATAAAAAAAGAAAAATGATACTTGAAAGAAAGTCAAAAAAACAATCTACAAAAGAATCTATTAAGACAGAGGCTAAAAAATGAAAAATCACCTGATAAGAATCAATGCACCAAGAACCTGGACGATTGCGAGGAAAGTAAAGAAGTTTGTTGCTCGTCCCAATCCAGGAGCACATAGTCTCGATGAATCTTATCCACTGGGAACTATTATGAAAGAAATGCTTGGCATAGCAAATACAACAAAAGAAGCTAGGTACATCTTAAATCAAGGCCATGTCTTCGTAGATCAAAAGAAAGTCAAAGTCCTCAATTATTCAGTTGGCTTGTTTGATGTCATATCATTTCCGCACACCAATGAAAATTACAGGCTTTTATTGAACAACAAAAATAAGCTTGTGCTGATAAAAATAGATGATAAAGAATCAAAGATAAAACCAGTCAAGATACTCAATAAAACAGTCTTGAACAAGAAATTTCAAATAAACACAACAGGCGGAAGGAATTTTTTGCTGGAAAAAAACAGCTATAAAGTTGGAGATACATTAGTAATAGAATTGCCTTCACAAAAAATTATCGACCATATTCCTCTTGAAAAAGGAAACATGGTTTATATGACCAAAGGTTCGCATGTAGGCGCCATAGGTAAAGTTGAAGCTATAGAGAAAGATCATATCACAATAAAAATCGGAAACCAGACCACAAAAACAATGAAGAAATATGCCTTTGTAATAGGCAAGGACAAAACAGCAATAAAATTCACATAATAGTATAAAATGACAGAGAAAAAACAAGATAATATCATGAAAAGAATCAAAGTAGAAAAACTTACGCTCAATGTAGGAGCAGGCAAGGATCAGGCCAGACTTGAAAAGGGAATAAAACTTTTGAAAAAAATCACTGGAATAGATCCTGTCAAGACAATAACCAAAAAAAGAATTCCAACTTGGGGTCTGAGACCCGGACTTCCTATTGGATGCAAAATAACCTTGAGAGGAAAAAGTGCGACAGAGCTTTTCAAGAGATTAGTTGAAGCAAAAGACAAAACATTGAAAGAATCCTGCGTAGATAATAATGGAAATGTCGCTTTTGGTATCCATGAATATATTGATATTCCAAATGTAGAATATGATCCTGAAATTGGAATAATGGGGCTTCAAGTCTGCTTGACATTACAGAGGCCTGGATTCAGGATAAACAAAAGGAAGAAAGCACAACATAAAATACCAAAATCAATCAGAATTACAAAACAAGAAACATTAGATTTCCTCTCAAAAGAATTTAATGTAAAAATTGGTGAAAAATCATGACAACATCAGATTGGAAAAAAATGCTTAAACAGCTGGAAGGAAAACCAGCCAAGATGAAGAAGTATATGAAGCATAATGCAAAAAAGGAAAGAACCTGCGGCAAGTCAAATAAAAAATGCTCCAGATGCGGCTCTCACAGAGGCCATATAGATAGCTATGGTCTTGACCTGTGCAGAAGATGCTTCAGAGATCTCGCAATCAAAATCGGATTCAAGAAATACAATTAAGGTGAAAAAATGCTTACAGATCCACTTGCAGCGGCGTTGTCGAAATTGAACAATGCAGAGAACAAAAGAAAGAAGATAGTAGAGATAAAAGTTTCCTCAAAAATTATCAAGCAAGTTCTTGATACGTTCAAAAAGGGCAAATATATAGAAGATTATAGAGAAGAGCCAGAAACATATGGTAAAAAACTTATAGTCAGATTATCAAACAGCATAAACAAGTGCAATGCTATAAAGCCAAGATACAATGTAAAATTGTCAGATTTTGAAAAATTCGAGAAGAGATACCTTCCTGCTAAAGGATTTGGCATGATAGTAATCTCTACAAATAAGGGCATAATGACTTTGGAAGAGGCTGCAAAGAAAAAACTTGGAGGAAGGCTATTGGCCTTTGTTTATTAAAGATGAATGTCGACAAGTATGAAGAAATCGTGGAACCCAAACAAGGAGTGCAAATCAGCTTGGACAACAGGACCGTGATAGTTAAAGGCCCGAAAGGAGAGCTTAAGAGAGAATTTAAAGAGTCAAAAATCTTTCTTGAGATTAAAGAGGGAAAACTCATAATATTCGCGAAAAAAGCCTCAAAACGAGAAAAAAGATTATGTTCAACAATCAAGGCACATATCAACAATATGTGTAAAGGAGTAAGTGTTGGACATGAATACAAACTCAAGATATGTTCAGGACACTTCCCCATGAATGTTGCTATAATAGGTGACAAGTTAGTAGTAAAGAACTTTCTTGGAGAAGCTATGCCTAGAACAATCACACTCAAAAAAGGAGCAGATGTCAAAATACAAGGAGATTTCATCACGATAACGTCGATTTCAAAAGAGACAGCGAGTCAAATTGCTGCGGATATAGAACAAATGACCAGAATCACGAACCGAGACAAAAGAATATTTCAAGATGGAATATACATAATAAGTAAGGACGGCAAAGAGGTTTAATATGGAAAGATTGCTCAAGATAAAAGCTGAAAAAAAGAAGAAAAATCCTGAATTCTTGAGACAGGACTATCACAAAAAGAAGAAATTAGATAGAAACTGGAGAAGACCAAGAGGATTGCAATCAAAACTGAGGATGCAACTAAAGAGCAGCGGATATGTTGTAAAGGCAGGATACAGAAATCCTTCTCAAGTCAGAGGAATGAGCTTAGACGGATTTGAATTGATTTTGATAAGGAACCTAAAAGATCTTGAAAAAATCGATCCGAAAAAACAAAAAGCAATATTGAGCTCAAACATAGGGTTCAAAAAGAAGAAGGAATTACTAGATTTTTGCCTTAAAAATAAAATAGCCATTGCCAATATTAAAGAACCTCAAAAGTTCATAGAAGATAAGATTGCGCATCTGAAGAAGATAAAGGATGAGCAGCTCAGTAAAAAAGCAGCGAGAGAGGAAAAGAAAAAAGAGAAAAAAGAGAAGAAAAAAAGCGTGGAGGAGAAGCTGAGCGAAGAGGACAAAAAAGAACTTGAAAAAGAGGAAATGCAAAAAGTAGTCACTAAAAAAGACTCAAGGTAGGTATAAAAAATGGAACTGAAAGTTCAAAAAAGATTAGCATCGCAAGTTTTGAAATGCTCTCCTAAGAGAGTTTGGTTTGATCCCAATAATCTTGATAAGATTAAAGAGGCAATAACCAAGATAGACATAAAGAACATGGTCAAGCAAGGGCTAATCGCTGTCAAGCAGAAAAAAGGAGTTTCAAGAGCAAGAGCCAATAAGATTATGACACAAAAAGCAAAAGGAAGAAGAAAAGGAAGAGGTTCCATCGAAGGTAAGAAAACCGCAAGATCGCCACGAAAAAGAACGTGGATAAACAAAATAAGAAAACAGAGAAAATACCTAAAAGTGCTCCTTG
>JBBIVF010000012.1:0-15416 GCA_037439845.1 Candidatus Woesearchaeota archaeon | reverse complement strand
GTCAGGCACATCCGTATTTTTATTGACGAACACGGAATATTAAAGGTCAAAAAATGAGAAAATCAAAAAGATTCACGGTTTTGAAGAGAAGAAGAAGAGAAGGTATTACAAATTATAAGAAATGAATAGCTCTTCTCAAATCTGACAAAAAGAGACTCGTAATCAGAAAAACCAACAAGCATATAATAGGCCAAATAGTCGAGTTTGACACAAAAGGAGATAAAATTTTGTTTACAGTGAATTCAAAGGAGCTTATAAAAACGGGTTATAATTATTCATTGTCAAATATTCCTGCGGCGTATTTGACAGGACTTTTGCTGGCCAGGAAAGCTGTTTCAAAAAAGGTCGGAGAGCTAATAGTAGATATAGGAATTCATTCCCCAATAATCGGCTCAAAGATTTTTGCATTTGTAAAAGGATGCATAGATGGCGGTTTAAAAGTCATAGCATCAAGTGAATCTTTTCCTGATGAGAAGAGAATAAAGGGAGCACATATTAAAGAATATGCTCAAAAATTGAAGAAAGAAGATAATGCAAAATTCAATAAGGTATTTTCAGGATTATTGAAAAAGAATGTAGACCCAGAAAAAATTGAAGAAAATTTCGAGAAAATCAAAGAGAAAATCAAAGGTGCATAATCATGAAGCAAGAAGAAAGCAATCCAGAAAGGCCAAAACCAGAACAAGCTCCTCTTACAGAGACTTGGAAACCAAAATCAGCTCTAGGTAAAAAAGTCGTGGCCGGAGAAATAACTAACATAGACGAGATTTTCGAGAATGGTTGGAAAATAAAAGAAGCAGAAATAGTCGATATACTCATGCCAAACCTACAGACAGACCTTCTCTTGATAGGTCAGGCAAAAGGTAAGTTCGGAGGAGGACAGAGAAGAGTCTTTAGACAAACACAGAAAAAGACAAAAGAAGGAAACAAGCCTAAATTTTCTACTCTCGCAGTCGTCGGAAATAAAGATGGTTATGTGGGAATAGGCTTTGGCAAGGCTAAAGAAACAGTGCCTGCAAGAGAGAAGGCATTGAGAAATGCCAAATTAAATTTATTCAAGATACGAAGAGGATGCGGATCCTGGCAGTGCGGCTGCAAAACGCCTCATTCAATTCCATTCAAAGTAGAAGGCAAATGTGGTTCAGTTACAATAAAATTAATGCCTGCTCCAAAAGGAAAAGGCTTAGTGTGCGAAAAAGAAGTGGCTAAAGTGCTTCAGATGGCAGGAATTAAAGATGTTTGGGCAAAAGCAAGAGGCCAGCCCAGAATCAAATTAAATCTTATCGCAGCAACTGTGACTGCATTGCACGAACTCATTGAAATAAAAATCAAACCAGAGAACATAAATGAATTGGGTATAGCAGAAGGTAGGACAAGACCAATTGAAAAAATAGAACCTCCTGAAATAGAAGAAGATAAAAAATCTGAGGAATAAAAATGACAAGGAAAATCGCAGTTATAAGAATAAGAGGGGAAATACATGTTCCTTCTTCTATAAAGGATACTCTTTTTATAATGAGATTAAGAAAAAAGTATTCTTGCGTAATTGTAGAGGAGAATCCTACGATGCTAGGAAGGATAAATAAGGTAAAGGATTATGTCACATATGGTTATATCAACCCCGAAACAGAAAAACTACTTATCGAAAAAAGAGGAAAGAAAGACAGAGATGGCAAGCTCAAGAAATATTTCTCGCTGAACCCGCCAAGAGGAGGATTTGAAAGGAAAGGAACAAAGAAAGGCTTTAATGCGGGTGGGGCTTTAGGCAACAGGAAAGAAAAAATAAATGATCTCATTAAGAGGATGATCTAGAATGGTTGTTCATAAAAGAAAAAAAAGCTCAAGGCAGAGGGGATGTCGAACATACGGATATGGCTCAAAGAAGAAGCACAGGCATTCTGGCCATAGAGGAGGAGTAGGACACGCAGGAAGCGGAAAAAAAGCAGACCAGAAAAAGCCCAATATCCTCGATGATAAATATTATTTTGGAAAATATGGATTTTATAACAAAACAACAACGAAAATAAATACAATTACTGTTCAACACCTTGATAATTCTGCTGACGAGCTTTTAAGAAAAGGTATAATAAAGAAAGAGGGAGATACTTTTATTGTGGATATGAAAGAAATGGGTATAGATAAAGTTTTAAGCAAAGGCATCACAAAAAAAAAATTCAAGATAGTTAATGCTTTTGTAACAGATGGAGCTAAAAAGAAAATAATTGCAGCAGGAGGAAGTATTGTTGAAAAAGAATCATCACCTGCAAAAGAAAAAACATAAAGAAGAAGCAAAATCAAAAGAGAGTGGATTGAGTTAAAAATTGGTGAGAAAATTGGCGTTCATTGATAATATTCTCGGAAATCTTCCAGAAGTTGCTCCACCAACACAAAGAAAGCTCTCTTTCAAAGAGAAACTCAAGTGGACTCTTATAATATTATTGCTATTCTTCATAATGGGTCTTATTCCATTGTTTGGATTAGGGCAAAATGCTCTGCAGCAATTCGAATACTTGTCAATAATTCTAGGAGCTGAGTTTGGGTCTATAATATCATTAGGAATAGGGCCCTTGGTCACATCCTCAATTGTGCTCCAGCTCTTGAACGGCTCTGGACTCGTGAAGTTTGATACAACAACACATGAAGGAAAAAGAAGATACCAAGGCATTCAAAAGATACTTTCATTGTTCTTCATCTTATTTGAAGCAGTGGTCTATGTCCTGATGGGAGGATTAGCTCCACCAGCAGAAATAACAGGAGCATTAAAGATGCAGCTTGACTTGATATTGATATTCCAGCTCTTCTTGGGAGGAGTGCTCATAATGTTCATGGATGAAGTCATCTCTAAATGGGGTTTTGGTTCAGGAATTTCATTGTTTATTGCTGCAGGAGTTTCAAAAGAGATATTTGTCAAGGCATTCTCGCCATTGAGTTCGCAAGTCAATCCTGGCATGATGTCAGGTGCAGTGCCTGCATTGTTCCAAAGTCTTGCAAGAGGTGAGCCCACAACAACCATACTTATGTTGAGTGCGCTGCTTGCCACAGTAGTTGTTTTTCTGATATCTGTTTATGCACAATCTATGAAAGTAGAGATTCCTTTATCATTCGGAAGAGTCAGGGGCTATGGTATTAGATGGCCTCTTTCATTTATGTATACATCAAATATTCCTGTTATATTGGTTTCTGCCTTGTTGGCAAATATCCAGCTTTGGGGAAGATTATTGCAGAATTGGGGTTTCCCTATCTTGGGAACATTTTCTGGCAATAATCCTGTAACTGGGTTAGTTGCAATGGTGAATTCCCCAAATATCGTTGATGCAATCATCAAAGGAAGCTTGACTTGGGATATTGTCTTGCAAGCACTAGTTTATATAACATTTATGGTTGTAGGAGCTGTAATATTCGCTTTTTTCTGGGTAAAAACATCTGGAATGGATGCAAAATCACAGGCAAAAAACATCATGGCTTCTGGATTGCAAATACCTGGCTTCAGAAAAGACGAAAGAATATTAGAAAAAGTGCTTGACAGATACATCATGCCATTGACTATAATGGGTGGAATCGCAGTTGGATTGCTTGCTGGCCTTGCTGACCTTATGGGTGCCTTGTCAAGAGGAACAGGAATACTTTTGACTGTTATGATAGTGTATAGGCTTTATGAGGACATTGCAAAGCAGCACATGATGGATATGCATCCTGCATTAAGGAAATTTATGGGATAGATTTTCTATAAAATTCCATAACTTTTATATATCAAAACTTAGTCGGAAAGCCTTTATGGGAGTGGATACAATTCTCAACCCAGTATTTGGGCCTCTACTTGCTTTGCCGAGTATATGGATAATAATAATACTTTCTTTGGTCATCACATTAGGAATGACTCTCATCTACAAGTTCATGACTGACCAGACCAAGATGAGAGCATTGAAAGATGAGATGAAGGCATTGCAGAAAAAGATGAAAGAACTGCAAAAGGAGCCGAAAAAAGCAATGGCTGTTCAGAAGCAGGTCATGGAAAAGAATATGGAATATATGAAACATTCTTTTAAAGTCACACTCATAACATTCATTCCTATAATATTAATTTTTGCATGGCTCAATGCAAACATAGCCTATGATCCTATCAAGCCAGGAGAAGAGTTCAAGGTGACTTTATTTTTCGACAAACCTGAGGCAAGATTCGTTACAATGACTGAGCATAATGGCCTTATTCTCTTGAATAATGAAACACAAGAAATACTCTCTGATATTGCAACTTTCGAAATGAAAGCAGAAAAAGAAGGAAAATTTCTTATAATATTCAATTATAACAACAGAACAGAAGATGCAGATGTCATCATCTCTGAAACAAAATATGGCGCAGCCAATAAGGTCATCAAAAATAGCTCATTGAAGAGAATAAACATTAATTACCAGAAAGCAAGGCCATTAGGAAAGGATTTCTCTATATTCGGCTGGCATCCTGGCTTCTTATCCATCTATTTGATATTTTCCATTATTTCCAGCATCATCTTCAGAAAAGTTTTTAATGTAGTGTAAATATGTATATTTTAAGGTCCTTATATTTAAGGTCCTTTATGAAAATATTTATTAAACCCTAAAAAAAATTATTTCTCATGAATCTTAAAAAAAAAGGGCTTGACGCAGAAAGAGAATTAGTAAGAATGTTCTGGGATAATGGATGGGCTGCTGTAAGAGTAGCTGCTTCTGGAGCTATAAAATGGCCTGCTCCTGATGTGTTAGCAGGAAATTCATTGAGAAAATTTGCTATTGAATCAAAAGTTACAAAAGACACAAAACAATATTTCAGTAAGAAAGAAATTCAAGAATTGAAAGAATTTGCCAAATTATTTGGCACAGAAGCTTGGGTTGCTGTGAAATTCAACAGGCTTGATTGGTATTTCCTAAATCTTGAAGATTTGGATGAAAACGAAGAAAGTTATGTTATTGACATTCAAAAGGCTAAGAGACGGGGTTTGAGTTTCAATGAGCTTATAGAAAAAAACAATTATAACTAATCCTTTGTTTTTTTATCGCTTCTACTCCGTCTTTGATAACTTTTATATTTTAATTTCGCGCAATTCACTGGATTTTTTATCTTTTTGCACAATGGTTCAGGGTCACAGATTCTCATGTCAATATAATATGCTTTGTTATCGCAATTAGGAGGAAGCACCATGTTTTTTGTCTTTTTATGATGTGAAATCTGGCCTAAGAGATAAGTCATGCTCAAGGGTTCTTTATTTCTTTTGTTCCATTCTTTCAATTCTTGCTCTATTTGTTCATATGACCAACCCACGCATCTCAAGAAATTAAGCAAAGTGAAGAGAGCTCTTTTTCTTCCGTCTTCCAGACCTTCAAGAATCTTCTTTATACAAGGAGGAAAAAATTCTTTAGGTATTGCCTCTTTCATCTCATCATCAAGGATATATTCTTTTCTTTCATCTTGCTTTAGCATCTCATTCACTTTATCATAATCATACGCAGATTTAAATAGAATTTCTGCTTCTCCTTCTTGAGCTTTGCTCCTATCAATAAAAATGTCTTCAATTATCTTTATTGAATCTGGTTCTGCCATTTTTTTCTCAAATCTCATCAATGAATCTATTTTTATTGGAATACTGACAAGACCTGATTTTTCATGGAATGAGAACGGCATTCTGTATAAATGTCTTGGCGAGATAAGAATAGTATCAACTTCAACAACTTTTAGAGGGTCAAAAATCCTAAAGAAGTTATTGTTGCCGCATTCGCATAATGACTCGTCATTTATGATTTTAGTCATTATCTTACCACATTTTTCACAAATCATATAATCTTCTTCACTAGATATCGTGTTTCCGCAAAATTCACAGATGTAATCATTACTTTTGCCAGCCTTTTTCTTTATAACTCTCATACATTCAGTGCATTTCATTAACGTTAATTCATCAGGAGATTTCTGGAATTTCTCGGATATTTCTTCAAGTGTGAATTTGTAGTTGCCGAAATAGATGTTGTTATCATTATCGACTTTAACATATTTATTAGCGATATAATCAACTAAATATTTTGAAATTTTCCTGGGTGCTTCAGGAAAAAGGTCTTTGACATTCTTCTTGTTGAAAATTGGAGGAAATGATTCAAACGGCACACCTATATGAAAACCTTTGTTGCCTGAGAATTTCAATGAAATTGTGTTTATATTATGGTCCTTTAAAGCTCTTATGAAAAGATAGGTTATTATTTTTGCAAATTCCCATACAGGACAATCAATATCCAAAATAAGATCCCATCCTATTCTTAATTGATTTAATTCTCTTGTAGATGCGCCACTCTGCAATCTTAATGGATTCTGCCAGAGCTCTTCTGAACAATGAAAACTTGTGACGCCTGACTTAAATAATTGAACTATATCCTGCTTCTCCAATATAACATCTGGCCTTTTTCCATATCCTTCTCCCCTAAACCTGCCAACACATTCCTTATTTTTTGCGTGCAACACTATTTGCTGCTGAATATCATCTCTTGAATAAAATACTGCCATCTTTTTCCAGAGCTGCTCATCTATTTCTACCATGCTTGATTTTTTAGAAGAGCTATTTATAAGAATTTATGTTGAATAGACTAAAATTTCAATATTGAAGCTAATACGAATTTATACGAGACATTGAATTATAAAATTATCAAAACAACCTAAAAAATAGCATTTGAGCAAAAAAAGATACTTAAAAATTATCAATATATTTCTACAATAATCCTGCTTCTGCACAGTATTTCCAGAACAATGTTGTTGCATAATCTATATGCAGATGACATGATGGTAGTATCCATTTCCTGATATAGAATCCATTTCTTTTATTTACTTTTTCTATGGCCTTCTCTATCATGAATTCCCTGTCAGGCATCTTTTTCCATTTTGAATAATCTCCTACCCAAGTAGTTGCCTTCAATTCGACTTTTCCATATATCCTATGCTGCATCAAGTCAGAAAAATTCACAAATTCATGGCCTTTTTCAACACACATCTGAAAAAATCTCTCTTTCATTTTGAGCATGTGCGGGTTATTATAACCACCAAAACTCTCATGGTCAAATGCAAACAGAACAGGTTCTTGATATCTTTCTAAAAGCTGAAATACCATATCAAGATCATTATCACTAGTAAATCCATTAACAGGAAATGCAAATTGAGCAGAACAAATATTATTATGAGGGAATATTTTTATCTTATTCTCAAATATGCCTGTTGTGTCATAAGTTTGAAAATTGGGCTTTCCTCCTGAGACTATAATTCCTTTAAACCCATTTTTTTCAACTAAAGATTCAGTATTTTCATCAATAGCCATTTCCGGCGGAAAAAATATTTTTGGAGATTGATTGAAAAAAATCTTGACAAACCTAGTTTGCATCTGTATTTCTTTGTCTAAAACAGAAGAATATTTTTGTATTGCTAATATATGATGTGCAGTAGAGCCCACAATTTCAATTTGTCCTTTTCCCGCAAGTTCCTGATATATCTCAAGAACATCCATTGCATCATTTTCTTTGAAGAAATTAAACATTGTTTGTGTAATATTCATGTTTATCTTGATTCCTAACTTTTTCATCAGAAGAGCATTTGGCCTATAACATTCATCAATCATTTTCTTAGGGTCCCATTTACCCCATTTGTCCTCATATGCCTTAAAGTTCCAAGAAGGCTGATACATATGCTCAAACCACAAGATTTTTGTCATTACTTTTAAGTAGTATAATTTCATTTATATATTTTTCTTTACTATAAAGTAGTATTCCAATCTTTTAAAATCGGCAGAAATTTGCTTTTTAAAGCTAAAAAAGACTGATTTGGGCTTATTTTTATCATATTTTATCATAATATTTATATAGTTCTCATAAATCAAGTCAACTAATAAAGGGTCAGAATACTGTATTCGGGGGTTTTCAACATGACAAATGTAACCAAAAAAATGCTTCCTCTTGCAGCAATGGAACGAGTTCTTAAATCACTAGGTGCTGAAAGAGTTTCAGATAAGGCCAAAGAAATGCTAAAAAAAGAAGTAGAGAAAATAGTGGAGAAAATTGCTGAATCTGCTGTGAGATTGAGCAGGCACGCTGGAAGAAAAACCGTAAAAGAAGAAGACATTGTTCTTGCTTACAAGAATTTCAAAGAGGAGAAAGGAATTTTATAAGTTTTATATAATTTAATTTTTTAATAATTTAATTTTTTATAATTTATTTTTTTATATAATTTAATTTTTTATAATTTTTATAATATTTTTTTATTTTTAATTAATATTTTTTTTATTTTAATTTTTTTTATTTTTATAATAATTTTTTTATTTTTTTAATAATATTTTTTATTTTTTTAATAATTTAATTTTTTATAATTTATTTTTTATATAAGTTAATTTTTTATTTTTTATAATTTAATTTTTTTATAACTTTATTTATTAATTTTAATAAGTTTATTTATAATTTTATTTTCATAAAATCATTGGCGCAAATTACATTTTCAAAATATTGTTTTGCGTCTTCTAAGATTTCATTCACATCCTTATATCTCTGCGAAAAATGGAATAACACTAATTTTTTAACCCCTGCTCTTTGTGCCAGCAATGCTGCTTGAGCAGCTGTCATATGTTTTCTTTCCTGAGCTTTTTCCTCTAACTTTGATGTAAAAGCAGCCTCACAAACAAGAAGATCAGCGTTCTGCGCTATATCAAAGCAATTTTTAGTCAATATTGTATCCATTATAAATCCAATTTTCTTTCCATGCACAATGTAAGTGGCATCATCAACCTTTACCTTTTTTCCTTTGAAAACAATATCATTTCCTTTCTGCAACTCTCCGAGAAGAGGACCTTCGGGTATACCTAATTTTTTTACGAACTGCAAATTTATCCTTCTTCTTGGTTTCTCATTGAATGAATATCCATAGCAATCTATAATATGTTCAAGAGGATATGCCTCAACGAAATAATCAGGTTCATCAATCAGCAGTTTGTTTTTTATTTCAATCACTTCAATATCTATTTTATTGTCAAAGACAAAAGCCTCGAACATTTTGCTAAGATATTCTTTAGTGCCTTTTGGACCATATATCTTTAATTTCTTGTTATATTCAGAAGCACTTAATGTCTGTATTAAACCAGGCAATCCCAGTACATGGTCTCCATGCCAATGAGATATTAAGATACGGTCTATATCTGATGGCGGAATTTTGGCAATCTTCATTTGCCTTTGAGTGCCCTCTCCGCAATCAATCAAAAAACCTTCTCCTTTATACTTAAAGAACACAGAAATATGGTTCCTATCTGCAGTCGGTACCATACAAGTGGTTCCTAAAAAAACTAATTGTATCATAGAGATGATTCTTTAAAGCCTCATTTATAAGAATTTTGATATCTCAAGGCAACATTTTTAAATATATTGAGAGTTATTGTTTATATGAATAAAGAGAAAGTCATAGGATATCTGCAAGAAGGAGTAGTTATGCTTGAGAATTCTGATTCTGCAAGAAATTTATGCAATCAAAACTGCTATGGCACCTTGGTAGAGAAAAAAGTGCAGATGTCCTTGATTGAAGCGCTTTATCTTATTGATAAAAAGAAAATTGAGGTCATGAAAACAAAAAAAAAAGCTTTTGAGCAGGATGAATTCTTGAAAAAAGCTCAGAAGCAAGAGAGGAATTTCTGGACTAAATATGTTGTATATAAGGACCTGAGGTCAAGAGGGTATATAGTTAAAACAGCATTAAAGTTCGGAGCTGATTTCAGGGTTTATGACCGAGGAATTAAACCAGGACAAGACCATGCCAAATGGATAGTATATCCTGTTAGAGAAACACAATCATTCACTTGGCATGAATTTTCAGCAAAAAACAGGGTCGCACATTCGACAAAAAAGAAACTGCTAATAGCAATTGTCGATGAAGAAAATGATGTAACCTATTATGAAATAGAATGGAAAAAGCCATAGAAAATGGACCCAAGAGATAGGATTGTACAGATAATAAAGGAAAAAGGCCCAGTCATACCTCTGAATATATCTAAAGAATTGGGCATAAATACAATATTTTCAGGAGCAATGCTTTCTGAATTAACAGACAAAAAAATATTGAAGATAACTCATGCAAAAATGGGTGGTTCTCCGTTATATTATCTTCCAGGACAGGAGAAAATGCTCGAGATGTTGTTTGAAAAATTGCCTGAGAAACATCAAAAAGCATACTCCAGACTCAAACAAAACCTCGTGTTGAGAGAATCTGAACAAGAACCAGTAATAAGAGCAGCATTAAGAGAATTAAAAGATTTTGCGATTCCTCTTGAAGTGCAAGCAGGAGACATAAAGGAAACATTCTGGAAATGGTATCTTACCACTGATGATGAGGCTGCTCGATTAATAAAGCAGAAATTAGGTATAAAAGAAGAGAAAGAAGAGAAGAAGCAGGCCAAAGAACAAAGCACGCAAAAAATACTTGACAAGAAAATAGAAGAGAGAGAAAGAGGCGCGAAACAGAAAAAAGAAGAAGAAATATCTGATGAATTAAAAGAGAAACTAAAAGACAAAATAAGAAGAGAGTTAGAACAACAGACCTTTAAGAAGAAGGAGATACAAAAAAGAATAGTTGAAGTTGATGATAAGAGTGATGATGATGACCTTTTCAAACGGGCATTCGCTTATTTCAAAAGAAATGACATACAAGTGCTTGAGTACAAGATATTGAGAAAGAACTCAGAAATAGATTTCATTGTATTATTGCCTTCCCCAGTAGGAGCTTTGAAATATTTCTGCAAAGTGCTAGGAAAAAAGAGAGTTTCAGAAGGAGATATTGCTACTGTTTATGTAGCAGGCCAAAAAAAACATTTGCCAATATTGCTTCTTACTACTGGAGATGTAGCTAAAAAAGCAATGCAAAAAATAGTTTCTGAATACAGCGGGCTAACAGTAAAAAAATTCTAAATTTCATTTCTAGAATTCGTCTAGTTTTTTCTCTTTGGCAATGCCATCAATATAAGTTGTTGTGCCTTCTGCACCTCCTGTTATTTTCTTGATACTAATAAATTTATTATCAGCTAATTTTTTTATATGTCTTTGGAAAGTCTTATAGACCATCTTGCCTCCTTTTTCCTGGTATGCCTTATAAATTTCTCCTATTCTTTTACCTTTGTTTTCATTGATAACTTGCAAAATAAATTGTGTTTCATCTGTAAGCTCCTCTTTCTTTTTGATAAAAAATTCATTCAATTTTTCAATCGCCTGATTAACATTTTCTTTGCTAACCTTTTTTTCTGCTTTGCCTTCTGCTATTGTGGCAGATTCTCTTAAAAGATAAAGGCCTGATCTTATGTCTCCTAATTCAGCTGTTTTTTCGACAATTGCTTCAAAGGCATCTGGAGTGAAGACATTATCATTGAATGCGTATTTCATCCTCTCTTTAAGAATGCCTTTTGTCTCCTCTCTATTATACTGTCTGAATTCAAGCATCTCTGCCATTAATCTTGATTTGATTCTCTCATCAAGGTTTGTATGCCATTCCTTATAATTAGTTACTAGTATTATGGTTTTTCTATAAATCTCTTCAAGCAAGTAATAGATAAAATCCACGTCTTCGAGTTTATCTACTTCATCAAAACAGAAAACAACGCAAGTCCTATTTAATTTTTCTTTGACTATCTTAAAAAGCTCGTCTGTTTTCTTGTTCTGAGTAAATTTATAATTCAATTTATTGCATAATTCAATAATTATCTTATAAGTCGTGTTCTTTTGCCAGCAATTTACGTAAATAGGAATTACTTCATCGCTTTGCTCTTCCAACTCCCTAAGGACATTCCTTATTGCAACTGTCTTTCCTACACCAGGTTGGCCGTGCACAAGAATATTACGACCATTTCTTTTCTGAAATAATGGCTGAATGCAAGAAGCAACCTGCTTTTGCTCATTCTCCCTGTAGGGTATGAGTTTTGGCATATAATCATAATCAAGTGCAATAGGATCTCTAAATAATGTTTCATAATCCTTAAGCATATTATCAAAAAGCCCCATTTTATCTCACATTCTTCTTAAGAACCACTTATATAAATATTTTGCATCATCTTTCAATATAGAAAATATATCGAGTTTTAAAACCATAATAAACAATATGATTTAGTCTATTAACAAAATTTAATACTGCTTAAGAAAATAACCACATTGGTGGCAAAAGTTCTGATGCTTATAAACTTTAGAGAAACATCTAGGACATTGGGATAGCTCAACCTTTGAATGAGAAGTCTCATGAAACTGCTTGTTTTCTTGTTCTATATATCTTTTCTTAAGCCTTTTCGGAATGTTCTTTTTTCTTCTCATAAATTTCCAAAATCCATATATCAAAAAACAGATTCCTATTATCAAGAAAAGGCCCAAAACTTTGATGAAAAAAGCAGACACAACTATCATTATGGCTCCAATAATGATGAAAAAATACCAAGATATTTCTTTAGGAGCTGCTGGTTCCATTTTATTTTTTATTGTTTTTTATCTTTGTTTTTCCGTTCATAAATGCTCTTAATACATCAGGAATAGTGACTGTGCCATCTTTGTTCTGATAATTTTCGAGTATTGCAACTAATGCTCTTGATGTAGCAATAGCAGTATTGTTAAGAGTATGAGGCACATATTTCTTGCCCTTTGTTTCCACTCTTATGCCTAATCTTCTTGCCTGGCAATCTGTGAGATTAGAGCATGAACCAACTTCAAAATATTCTTTTTTTCTTGGAGAATATGCTTCAATATCACATTGGATATGCTTTAAGTCCCCTAAATCACCTGAACAAATAAGCACCTCTCTTATTGGTATGCCCAATTCAGTGAATATCTCTATTGTAATATTCTTCATTTCCTCAAAGAATTTCATTGACTCTTCTGGCTTGCAAATGACTATCATTTCTACCTTGTTAAACTGATGAGTTCTGTAAAGGCCTTTCTCGTCTATGCCGTGTGCTCCTATCTCTTTTCTAAAACACATTGAATAAGATGTCTCTTTTATAGGTAGTTTAGACTCTGGTATTACTGAGTTTATTAATCTGCCTATTAATGAATGCTCACTTGTACCTATGAGATATAAATCCTCATCATTTATCTTGTATATTTGAGTCTGCATATCATTCAAGTCAGTGACATTACTAATAACATTCTCTCTTACCATAAGTGGAGTTTCAACATAAGTATAACCTTTTGATATCATCTTTTCTATCGCAAATCTTATCAATGCCTGATTTAATAATGCAAGATCTCCTTGCAGATAATAGAATCCTTTTCCAGCCACTTTTTGCGAAGACTCAAAATCCACAAATCCAAGTTCTTCACCTAATTCTGCATGATTTTTGACTTCAAAATCAAACTTTCTTATTTTACCATACCTTTTTACTTCAACATTGTCTGATGCGTCTTTTCCAATAGGAACATCCTTGTGCATAATGTTAGGGATCTGAAGAAGTATCTCTCTTATTCTTTTCAAGTTCTTCTGATGCTCCTCTTCCATGCTTTTTATTTTTTCAGGAAATTCTTTTGCTTTCTTGATGAGGTTTTCTGCTTCTTTATTTTTCTTCTCTTTCTTTAATTCATTTATTTTCCATGTTAATTCATTTCTGCTATGCTGGATTTTCTGCATATTGAACTTAAACTGTCCAGATTTTTTGTGAAGCTCAACGAGCTCATCAACAAGTCTAACTCTATCATTTAGATTCTTTTTTCTTATGTTATCCTTTACAAGATCAACATTATTAATTATGAAATTTATATCTAGCATAGACTTTTTTTCAACAACTCTCTTAATAAAGATTTCTAGAGTTTTAGTAGAGACATTGTATTGAAGTTTTAGTATAGAAATTACTATATTTATAGCCTATTTTCACGAAATATTTATATATAAGTCAATCTTACCTTATAATAGTAACAAGGCATGATGTCTTATGATGTCTTGGTGCGAAAATGGAAGACACTACTTTAAGTGTTCTGCAAAATGAAAATTTCTTCAAGCCTCTATTTATTATAAAAAACCATTTTGGCATTGCTATAAAATATGGCACAAAAACTTGGGGAGAAGTAAAAGACGATTTCTTCAGGTATTTCAATATGCCTCAAAATGAATTAGCACAAAAAATACAAGATATGGAGATGAAAAAAGAGAAAGCATTAGCTTTACTTGAAAAAGTAAAATCACAAAAAACATCTTCTTATAATAACACTAGTATAAAAGAATCGTTTCAAAGATTAAAAGAAAATAGACAAAGGCAGTATAAACTTGAAAGCATTATAAAGGAAATTGAAACTGCACAAGGGTTCTATGCAGATATGATAAAGACAAAAGCTGAATCTGTTGCAACTGAGCATGTAGATGAATTCATAAAACAACATCAACTAGATACGAAAAAGTATGAAAAACAGCCTCTTGTGGAGATATTTTCAACCATGATTTCTCCATTCAAGGTACAAATTACAGCTTCTTGGTATGGCAATTCTTATGATTGTCTTTTCGCGATTTATGAGAATGATACTTTCAAAATAAATTTCTTTGAAGAAAAACCTTAAATCATTATCTTTAATTGACCTAAGTTTAATCCTGTTTCTACCTCCTTACCAATTTGTGAATTCCGTTTGATGCTAATTTCTGCCTTCTTTGAAACATGGGCGCTCAATAGATAATTGTCTTTTAAATAAATGTGTACATCTTTTCCTGCATATCTTTTTTCAAGATATATTGTTATGTTAGATCCTTTGACTCTGAAATCATAACTTAATTCCTGTGCCTGTGATTTTGGTTTGCCTTTATCTATGTCAATCTTTATGCCTAATTTTTTTTCTATTTTCTCTATATTCTTGCCTTCCTTTCCAATAATTTCTGCAATGTATTTTTCTGGCACACTGACAACTGCTCTGTTATCTGATATTATATCAACATTGACATGCCCATATTCACTGAAATTATCCTTGATAGCTTTTTCGGCAAGCTTATATATTGGATTTTTGTTGCTTTTTGATTTGCCAACTGGCACTACCACTGTTTCTTCTCCGTATGAATATATTTCAAATTCCAATGCACCTGTCTCAAAGTCAGAAACACAAACAACAGGTCTTGCCAAATCTGCTTCTGTCATTCCGCTTGGAACTTTTACTTGCATCTCCACAAAAAACACTTTTGCTATTTTTCCATATTGAATGAATATCACCGTATCTATAACATGAGGAATTACTCCTAGTTCAAGCCTGCCTACAAATCTTTGAACTGCATCAATAGGATTAGTTGCATGAACAACTCCAATCATACCAACTCCTGCTAATCTCAAATCTGAAAAAAGCAGGAAATCATCTGTGTTCCTCATCTCATCAAATACAGTATAATCTGGTCTTGTGAGCAATAAGATGTCATGTATTTCTTGCGGAGTGCCGTGAGAAAT
>JBBIVF010000011.1:0-22292 GCA_037439845.1 Candidatus Woesearchaeota archaeon | reverse complement strand
CAGAAAATACTACAAGGATTTTGAGCATGGAAGGCAAGATATTAGCGGAAAAGAAGTTGATGAGCTAATCACAGATGCAGAGAAATATCTCAAGAGAATAAGGACCTTGTTCAGTCAGATAGAGAAAATCAAAGATGAAGAGGCCATGCTTGAGCTTTATGATACTGTGATTTCTATATGCAGGGATGTGCTCAGGTTTGAGGGTATAGAAAAAATAAAGGAAAGCGAAATAAAGAATATAATGAAAGAAGAGATGATTGAAACAGGTAAGATAGCGCAGAATAACATGAAATTGCTTGAATCTGTGCTTGATGCCAAACAGGCTTATGACAAAAAGGAGCTTTCAAAGATAGACATCCACACTGTTCAGAAAAACGCAAGATTTTTTATCAGATCGATGGTAGATTATCTCCAAAGAAAAAGAGGAAGAGAAATAGAAAGAGCAAAGATCAGGATAAAATATGCGAACAAATATGGTGAAATAGTGCTTCTCGACAACAAGGCATATATCACCCTAGACCTTGAGGATCAGGAGAAAACATTAAGAAAAGCAGAACTTGACAAAGATGGCAATCTGAAAAACATAACTGAAGCCAAAATAGAAGAACTTGAGAAAGACCTTGCTAATATGGTTATTCCTCCAAAAGTTTTCATAAAGGAGAGATTGTTTGAGCATCTCAAGCAACTCTTTGGAAAAGACATAGAGATACTTGTGAATCAGTAATTTTTTATTTTTTATTCAAAACTTTTATAAAATAAAAAACTATTAAGGAATAAAATGCCTGGAAAAGTTATTGAGGCAGGAGATTTTGAAATCAGACATATTGGCATGGCTGATGTTTCTAAGATTTTGAAAGATGTATATACGCTTCTTGAAAAGAATGATTACAAGCCAAAAGAAGGATCATTCAAGCAAAAAAGTTCAGGCCCTGGCGAATGGTATATTGAAGTTGAGCACAGTGGAGAGAAAAAAGTAAGTCCATACATAGTATATAGGGTTACTGTCAATTATTTTTTTATGGATACAAAAGATGTCGAGGTAAAAAAAGAAGGAAAGACATTGAAAGTACAAAAAACCAGGTGTATAATCAAGATATATGGAGAAGTTGTTACTGACCCAGAAGACAAGTTCAACACAAAACTCACTAAATTCCTTAGGCACATATATGATAAGTACATTATTAAGAACCAACTTTACTTTTATAATGCCCATCAATTAGAAAACTTTTTATTCCAGATAAGGGATGTAATACAATCAAATTATATCAGGTGAATAATGTCAGAAAGAACAACTGTTGTTCCGGGTATAAGTATTAAGTACGAAGGAATTTTTGAAGCAGATGCATTATATGACTTGATTTTCAAATGGCTTGAAGACCATGATTATGATATCTTTGAGCTGAAAAATGTCCAGATTGTGACTGAGAAAGGAAGAGATGTGGATATTTTCCTCGAGCCTGTAAAAGAGATAAGCGATTATGCGAAATTAGTTGTTAGAGTAATCTATAGATTAACAGATGTAAAAGAGAAAGAAGTGGTTATTGACGGAAAGAAGAAAAAAGTCAGTGAAGGAAAAGTTGAGATAACTTTAATAGGTCTAATGGACACAGACATCGAGGAGAGATGGGAATCAAAACCTCTCTATTTCTTGATGAGACAAATTTATAACAAGTTCGTGTACAGAAGCATCTTGTCTAAACATGAAGACCAGCTTGATGAGGACCTGACTCAACTCTCGAAAGAAATACGTGCTTTTTTGAATATAGATAGAATGGAGAAATAGGAAAGAAGAGAAAAATATACATTTTATTCTTTTATGCAGGCTCCATTTTTGCACGAAAATCCTGGCGGACAATTTCTTTTCTCGATGTTCCTGCAATTTATCTCCATCAATCCTCCATCTTCTGTGCAATATTCAGAGTTATGGAATAAGTAGCAAGATCCTGTATGCCAATCTATTTTGTAATATTCTGAAAAGCCAGAGAGGAAAATATTGTCTCCTCCATCTGAATTAATGCAGAAATCAAAATCGCAAGTGTCTGGCAAACATTCTCCATCAATACATCCATTGGCACAATTACTTATTTTTGTGGAAGGAAGATTTTTCTCATCACAGAAATATTCCATAAGTGTTGAACCATCAATGCAATAGTCAGAAAAAGAACTAGAAACACACTCGTCAATGCAGCCATCTTTGTTGGTGTCTTTGGCATATCTGGCTTTTATCTCTCCAAAGACAAAAGGATAATTGCCATTATCTTGTTCAAAGCATAATGCTTCGCAATCAATATTAGAGCATTTTTCACTCACTTCAGAAAATGTGGATTTTCCTACTATGTTTGTCTCTGATTGCGAGTTCTGTGAATTTAATGTGAGACCTTTGAGCATGAATAGTATGGCCAAAATAGCAACAAATGAAACAAGCAATAAATTCAATATCTCTTTTTCCATCTATGCACCCCTTGGATAAAAGTATTTTTTTAAGCTATTTATATATAAATTTTATTATAAAATCTTAAAAAACTTTATAAAAAAGACAAGCAAAATGTTCTTAAAAACCTTTTTTGCGGGGGTAGCGAAGCCTGGAAAACGCGCAGGACTTAAGACTTCATACCATAAAAAAGGACACCTATTGAAGTAGGATATCCTGTCCCTTAGTGGGTCCGAGGGTTCAAATCCCTCCCCCCGCAGTGTCGGTTAGCGGTTTACAGCTACAGTAGACAATTACAGTAGACAATTACAGTAGACAATTACAGTGGACAATCAGAGTGGATAATAATTTAAGAAAATGATTAGACTATGATTAAGGCAATATTTTTTGACCTTTGGGGAACTTTGGTAGAGTCAGGAGTGCGCCCTAGTGTTATTCAGCAGACAAAGAGAATAATGTTTGTGAGAAATATGCATTTCTCTGAATATGTCGAGAAATTAGAAAAATCGCTGATGACTAAAGTTTATGAGGATAAAGCAAAGGCATTTGAGGATCTTTGTAAAGAGTTAGGTGTGAGACCTAATAAATTCATGATAGAAAAGCTCATTGGTCTTTGGAACTCCAATATAATTCTCGCAACACTCTATGACGACACATTAAATGAGTTAGAGAAGTTGAAGAAGAAATATAAAATAATATTGATAAGCAATATGCCTTCTTTTAGTGAGCAGGTACTTGATAAGTTTGATCTCCATAAATACTTTGATTTAGAGTTGCTTAGCTTCAGAGAGGGTATGCTAAAGAATGACAAGGAATTTTTTGAAAAAGGCCTCAAGCATTTCAATCTTAAGAAAGAAGAAGCCATAATGGTTGGAGATTCAATAGAAACAGATATACAAGGAGCCATGAATGCAGGCATAAAAGCTATTTTAGTAGACAGAAGAAACAAAAGAGAATATTCACCTAAAATAACTAGTCTTGCGGAATTGGAGAATTTTTTGAATTAATATTCTATATAGAAAATAAAACTAAGTTCCATTATGTTTTTAAATCAAAGTTTTAAAAGTAATTTTTATGAAAAAAGGAGTGTTTATCTTTATGATTATTATTTTATTTCTCTTATTTATCATAGGATGCCAAAAACAACAAAATTTTTCTACAATTACCAATGAAACAATATTTGAGATAACAGAGACAGACATAATAGCCTTGCCTAACATAACATCTCTTAATGTGGCTGTTTTCGGAGTAAGATTAGGTGACAGATATGAAAAAGTAATTGAAAAGCTTGGAGAGCCTGATTATGTTGTTAAAGATTATATATGCAGAGGAATACTAAATCTCTAATATTGTCCCTCCTTAGTCTCTAAAGACCTAAATACTACTGCACTAGTTATTCATCTTGAAAATAATGTAGTTACACAGATCAATATACAGAATGAATTCAATAAATATCTCAAAGGCAGGACTGTGTTGAATTACACTGACAAGAGAAAATTGTATGAGAATTATGGCATTCAAGATGAAGTGCAAGGAACAGCATTTGGCACTTTCTATAAATACAACAGAAAAGGATGGATGGTACTTATAAATAAAGGAGTGATGCAGGCATTCTCTCTCTATTATCCTAATAACATCACAACAGGTATAAAAATTAATGAATCAAAATATAACATCACTCTTGAAGAGAACTCAACTCCGACGACAAATGATTCTGAGTTCAAGAATTTCAAAAGCGATAATCCTGATTACAAAGACATTCAGAAAATGATTGCGAATTAACCTTTGTAAATATCAATAAGCTTGAATTCTTCCCTTCCGCAATTCTTGCATTGATATGTTTCATATTTTAATCCGTGAGAAATTCTGTTACTGCCTTTTTTCATTTCACCCTTGCAAAACCTGCAGAACTTTATTTCTTCGCTTTCTCTTCTTATTTTTTCATTTTTTTCGCGGGAAGGCGGAACTTCGGTTTTCTTTCTTATTGAAGTGCTTGGCTTTAATTCGATGTAATCATCTGTGCCATAATCTGTCTGCTTTTTTCTCCTCTTGAAAATTTTCTTGAAAAAAGACATCTCAATCAATTCTCCTTATTTCATCAGCAATTATCGAAAAACCATATTTGTTCTTCTGGGTTTTTCCTCTTATTTCTATTAAATCTCCTTTATTTAAATTTATCGCTAAATTCTCAAAAATCACTACATCTGTCTTTTCATTTCTTTCAACACTAATGCGAGTGAAATTTTTTCCTTGAGCTATTTTAAGCACCTGGCCTTTGTAAGTTACCTCTTGATCAGAGTATATATTATCTCCAGCAGGTTTTGTGAACAAGCAGATTCCAGCCAGCAAGAATAGGCCTACTATGAAAAAGCAAAGAGAAATGCGGATAAGAAAATTTTCATCCATGTTTTTAAAATAACTAATGAGATTAATTAATCTATCTCCTAGAAATATGGAAATAATTCAATTAAACCAAAAACATTTTAAATAAGGTATAATCTGAAAACAATGAAAATGAAAAGCAGCAAACCCACTGAACAAAAAAATGCAAAAAAAGTAAAAAAAAATAAAATTATCGCAAAGGTCACAAGACAAAAAGCAGTTAAAAAAAATCTTTTTTCAAAAACCAGCAAAACCAATAAATCAAAAAAATATTCTCCTTTAAAATTCAATTCAACAGCAGACATAAAGGTATCAGATAAAATAATAGATCAAGTTCTTGGCCAAGATGAAGCAGTCAAGGTAATTAAAAAAGCAGCCATACAGAGAAGACACGTGCTCTTGATAGGAGAGCCAGGAACAGGAAAATCAATGCTTGGCCTTGGTCTTGCAGAATTGCTTCCAAAAGAGAATCTTGTTGATATACTTTCTCTGCCAAATCCAAATGATGAAAACACTCCTCTAATAAGGGCAACAAAAGCAGGTGAAGGAAGGAAGATAGTACAAAATGCAAAGATAAAGTCCGCCTCAACATTCAAGTTTCAGAATATCTGGATATTCATCCTTATCATAATAATATCCTTGCTTCCCTATTGGGCCTGGAAATCTGGCCAGATATCTGATGTAATTTATGCGGCATCAATAATAGCATCAATGGTATTTGTGGTTGGATTTATCGCGATGATATCAGTTTCCAAGAAGATGGAGGCAAAAGCCCTTGTTCCAAAAATAATAGTAGACAATTTTTCAATGAAATCCGCGCCATTCTATGACGCAACAGGAGCGCATGCAGGAGCATTATTAGGAGATGTGTTGCACGATCCTTTCCAATCAGGAGGATTAGGCACTCCTGCACACGAAAGAGTAGTTGCAGGAATGATTCATAAAGCAAACCTGGGTGTGCTTTTCATAGATGAGATAGCTACATTGCAGCCACATACTCAGCAAGAACTTCTAACTGCATTGCAGGAAGGAAAATATCCAATAACAGGACAGTCAGAAAGGTCTGCAGGCGCAATGGTAAGAACAGAGCCAGTGCCTTGCAATTTCATTCTTGTTGCAGCAGGAAATGTGGAAACTGTCAAAAATATGCATCCTGCATTAAGGTCAAGAATAAGAGGCTATGGTTATGAAGTATTTATGAATGAAACCATGCCAGATACTCCTCAAAACAGAGATAAGATAGCCATATTCGTGGCACAGGAAGTAGAGAAAGACAAGAAAATCCCACATTTCTCAAAAGAAGCCGTGCAAATGATAATCGAAGAGGCAAAAAGAAGGGCAAACAGAAAAAATCATCTAACTTTGAGATTAAGAGAGCTTGGAGGATTGATAAGAGCAGCAGGAGATTATGCAAAACAAGAGAATGACAAATTAGTCGAGCCTAAACATATAATTAATGCAAAAAAGATTGCAAGGACACTTGAGCAGCAAATAGCTGACAAATATATAGAGAGGAAAAAAGAATATGAGGTCATCAAAACAAAAGGCCTTGCTATCGGAAGAGTAAATGGTCTTGCGGTTATAGGAGGAGGGGCAGCATACTCTGGAATAATATTGCCTATTGAAGCAGAGGTTACTATAGGACATAAATCCTCTCTGATAGCAACAGGTAAATTAGGGAAAATTGCGAAAGAGGCAGTAAAGAATGTAAGTGCCATTGTGAGGAGATATTTTGGAGAAGACATACAAGGAAAATATGATATTTTTGTGCAATTTCTCCAGACCTATGAAGGAGTTGAAGGCGATTCTGCCAGCATAGCAGTTGCAACTGCAATTATCTCTGCATTAAAGAAACTTCCTATAAAGCAGGACATAGCCATGACAGGCTCATTATCAGTCAGAGGAGAGGTGCTTCCAGTTGGCGGAGTTTCGAGCAAGGTGGAAGCAGCCATAGAAGCAGGACTTAAAAAAGTAATAGTGCCAAAATCAAATATGAATGATATTGTAATAGAAAAAGAGAAATTGAAAAAGATAAAGCTCGTTCCAGTTAATAACATAATGGAAGTATTGAAAGAAGCGTTTGATTGGAGATCTCACAAGAAACTCTATAGACTGCTGCTTCAGAGATGATTCTTTGAGCTGATGTATATTTTCAGACAACATATATATTAATTTTCTTTCTCTCAAACACCTTTCAGACATTTCATCAAAAAAGAGGTGGTAGGTATGAAAACTGCAAGTCAGAATGATTTACAAGTGCTATCTTTTCTGAGACAGAACTCCAGATATAGCCTTACTTTTATATCTAAAAAGACAAGGCTTCCTATATCAACATTGCATGAAAAATTGAAGAATTTCAAAAAGACTTTGATAAATACTTTTAGCGCTGGTATTGATTTCTCTAAGCTCGGATTTAGCATCAGGGTATTTCTGCTGCTCAAAAGCAAACCAGAGCAAAAAAATGAGATGATAAAGTTTCTTTGCGGATCTTTAAATGCAAACTGTGTTTATATAGTGCATAATGGATTTGATATTATTGCAGAGCTTTATTTCAAATCCCTTAAGGAATTTGAGCAATTCAGAACAAGTATGCAAGAGCGATTTTCATTGGTAAGAGAAGAAATCGCATACGTGCTTGAGCAGCCTCTTATTGAGAATTTTTTTTCTGACCCTGAAATGATAGAGTGCATCAAGTAAGTTTTTTCAGGACAAAGACATGCTGCCTCGGGGTTCCTTTCCCTATGACTCTCTCTTCTTCAAGAATATATCTTTTATCTCTGTAAAGAACATGGCGAAATCCTTCTGCTCTTGTTGTCATAATTACAATAGTTCCTTTTTTTTTAAGAACTTTTGATGAAGATTCAAGAAAATCCTGATATAACTTGATTGGGTTTGTCCATTTCATTTTCATTCCATATGGAGGATCTGCAATAATGCAATCAAAATAATCTTTTTCAAATTTTTCTTCTAGCTTTGTGGAGTCCATTTTTATGAAAGTTATCCTCTCACTAACAGAAGCTGCCTTTGCGTTTTCCTTGGCTCCTTCTAAGTATTTTTCGCTTAAATCACAACCAATTATCTCTGCATTAGGGTGTGCAAGAGCAAACGCTATGGGAATAGAGCCGCTTCCTGTAAATGGGTCCAGCATTTTTATTTTCTTGTTTTCTGTATCAATTAACCTACAAAGACAATAAGCTATTTCTTGTTTTGTTCCTACAATGTGTTTGAAAGGATTTTTTATCTTGATATTATTTTCATTTTTATATCTAGACATGATGATGCATAAATTTCCAAATATTTCAAAAACTATCTCTAATTCTGCATTCTTTAGCGATACTGGTCTCTTATATTTCTCAAAAATGTATTCTCCGATTTTTTTCTCAATCTCAGCTCGCTTAATATTAGAATTTCCCATTATATGTGCAGTTATCCTGAAATTTTCAACTTGTTCAATACCATAAATATTCATTTTTTTTATATTCTTTATAATATCCTCTATGTCCTTAAATTCAAAATCAGTCACATAATGGAATAACTCAATTACAGAAAAGAATATATTAGAAATACTAATTTCTGTGTCTCCAACAAGTTTCCCAGGAATAATTATGCTCTGTATTGTGAATTTTTTAGTGTTTATTCTAGATTTTTCCTCAATTTCTTTGGCAGAAATATCCTCAAAACCAGGTATTACTGAAAAGATATATTTCATATTTATTCAAAAGGCGTTATTTTATTAAATAATTTGCTTTAAATTTATTTTCTATATTGATATTTAATAATAAGTTTAGACAATAAAATTTATATATAGCTCGAATTTTCCATACCTACTATAAAGTAATAAATATATCTTTATTGAAAGAAAATGGCAGATGACAAAAAAACTTGGCTGGAATTCATTGTCAAAAGCGAGATATACAAACCATATGAAAAAAAAGACAAAATTAGTTCTGATATTGATTCTGAAGTCAATTGCGTTAAATCAAGTGATAAAAAAACTTCTTTAAAGGAAGCAATATATTTGATAGAAGGTCTTTCTGGCAATACTCAAGCCAAAAAAATAATAGATTTGACACAATCTGCCATACAAGAAACAGTTAACAGAAGTCTCACAGCTAATCCAAAAGAACATATCATAGCAAATATAAAAGATTTGAGCAGATTGATATCAAAATACAATCCTGAGAAAGAGATATCATTTTCTTCATTCTTCTACAGCCTTGACACTGCCTTCGCAGTAAATATAGGAAAAGCAAAATGCTATGTCTGGAACCAAAATGAAGTGTTGCCGAGATTAATATCAAAATCACATACAAAACAAAAAATTCTGGATTTAATAATACCAAAAGAATTAAGAAAATATCAGATTATTCAGAAACTTAATGCAGATATCCCTTTGTCTTTTTTAGGTCAGAAAGAGCTTAAAGACATCATATGGAAAAATGTCATTGATTCCTATGTTGCTGAGTTGGTAAAAGAAAGTGAAGTTAAAACAGAAGAGGAGAAATTGAAGCTATTAATTTCTTATTTTAATAAGGAGTTTGATTTAAGGTTAAATGATGATACTCAAAAAGTAATTCTTACCAATCTTAAGTTATTATCTAACTCAAAACTTGAATCACCATACATCACAGAGTTAGATTATCATGATTATACAAATTTCATTGTCACATCAAGTAATTTCATGGATTTATATCAAGAGAAGAATGTACAGCTTTTATCTCCTGAAAGTTCAGTAGAATTATTGAGATCAAATATATTGACATATTCAGATAATTTCAATTTTAATGAGCTATCAGAAAATTTTTCTCATTTTTTCTCTAAACTTTATGAGCTCGAGAAAGATAAACAAATAAATGGTCCTGGCTTTGGAGTAAGCATCTTCTTTCCAAATACTAAAAATAAACTTTTCTCAGAAGAAGCAGAACAATACAAGGGAAGCTTGCTGTATGCCATACAAAAGCTTTGCATGCGTGATGGAGATTTCAGTCAAATTATATTAAGAATGGCAGAGGAAATGATATCTGATATGGATGTTTTTAGATGTGCGGAGATAGTGATAGAAGCAATGAAAGATCCGAAATATTCTCCCTCCTATTTTAATCCTTTGAATTTTGAATTCTTTGCTAACACTGAATTTAAGAAATATTATGATGCTATTAAGGAAAACAAAGAGATACTTAAAAACCTAATGAATGTCAAGGAGAAGAGAGAGGGCTTGTTTAATAAAATCTTAAAGAAAGGCCCTTCTCAAAAAGAGATTATAGCTGCAATGGAAAGGGAAGATGAAATACTTGAATTGAAAAAGAGAATATTTGAATTAGAGAATCGTGATTTTACAAAAGAATTAGAGGAAGTGAAAGAGAAATACAAAGAAGAGCAAGAAAAAAATAAGATTATTTTAGAGGACTACGAAAATTTTAAGCAAAAATTAGATAAACAACTAGAGGAGTATAGAGATATAATTGAAGAGAAGAATAAAAAAATAAAGAAACTTGAGGTTGATGCGAAAAAGCCCCAAGAAAGTTCATATTCTATTGAATCATTGATAAAACATCTGGAGGAAAAACTCTCACAAGAGATAAGTGAAATTGAACAAAAGTATGCAGTCCAACTTGAAACAACTGAGGATAAGACTCATAAAGAGAGACTGCTTGAATGGTGCAAGAGAGAAAAAGAAAGTGTGAAAAATAAGTATGATGAGTTTATTGAATGGCTTAAAAAGGAACAACCTACACCATTAAGAATAATAGAATATTATGAGAATAAGCTGAGTGAAGTGATATTAGAGAAGAATAAATTTATCCAAAAGAAGGAAGAAGCACAAAAAAACAGAGATATGGAAATGGAAAAAGCCCACGAGGAAAAATATCGTGCAATAATCTCTCAAAAAAATCAGGAGATAGCTAATAAAAATCAGGAGATTTCTCAAAAAAATCAGAGGATAGCTGAGCTTGAGCAGCAGATAAAATTGATTAGCAGCAAGAAAGAAACAAAAGAAATACAGAAAGCATTGAAAGAACAAGAGACTAAATATAGCAAAGAAATTAAGCGTCTCGAGGATGAGAGTAAATCAAAGGACGAGAAACTCAAATCCTATGAGAAGATAATAATTGAAAAATCAGACAATATAGAAGATCTTGAAGCAAAACTTAAAGATAGCATACCTAAAGAAGAATATGATAATAAAGTTAGAGAAGCTGCAGAAAAAGAGAAAGAATATCAGAAACAACTTCAAGTTAGAGAAGATGAATTAAAAAATCTAAGAGAGGAATATGAGAATGCAACAAGACAAGTTTCTAATATAGAGAAAGAATATCAAAAGCAACTTAAACTTAAAGAAGCTGAGATAGCAAATCTAAACAAAAATATAGAAAAAACTCAACAAAATAGTGAGTATTATGAAAAAGAAAAAAGCAAGCAACAAAAAGTTTTGAAAGAAAAAGAAGATAAAATTAAAGAATATGAAAATAAGATTTCTGAACTTGAGTCATTGCTTCAGAATTTAAAAGAAATACCTAATGTGAAAGAATTACAGGAAAAACAAAAGCAACTAGAGAATTCTATATCTGAAAAAAATGCTTATATTATAAAAATAGAAGAAGAGCTAAAAGAATTAAAAGAAAAATATCAATTATTGGAAAAAGAATCACTAGCACGCAAATACCTTGAAATAAATACAAAGCTATTAAAAGAAAAAATAAAATTAGAGAGCGAGAGAGCAGAGATGCAGGCATCACTTATATATGCAACCATGAAAATACTTGAGTATGAAGCAAAATTGAATAAAACTACAGTGCCAATTATGCCTTTTAATGAAAAATAAAATCTAAAGAATTTTTCTAAATTTATAATTATAATCCAATTTAATATATTATCGCCACGACAATTCTTTTCACGTCATCAAACCTAACTTTATAAGGGTCTGGAATAGGATTATTGTCTCCTTTGGTAATAGCATACCAACCTTGTTCATCTTCTCCTATTTCAATAACTCTATGTATTATTATGCCATTTGATGTTGAATATGATATAATATCTCCAACATCTATTTCATCTAGGCTTTTTGGTTTTATCTCTATTGCATTAGCTTCTGCATCAAAAACAGGATCCATAGAATTTGTATTTGTAAATGAGGCCCATTCAGCATCTTTCAAGTCAATAACCACCTTGTTGTTATAGACATGTATCTGTTCTTCTTTTATTTTATCTCCTGGTGATAATTTTTCTTCAGGAAAATCTTCCTTATAGAACGGCTTTTCTTTTTCAGTTAATGAGTATATCAATGGATATGACATATAACCTACAATAAAAACCAAGATAATTGAAATCACGAAATATAATCTTGCCACCCTTCCTACCCTTTAAAATTAATACTACTGGAGAATGGTATAATATTTATAAAATTTTAGTAAGAGAGAATTCTAAATATTTAAAAATAAGCTCCTTTTTTTCTTCAAATCTGAGGTTAAATTCAGAGTATTTTAATTATTTTCATTATGGTAATAAAATGGCAGAAAAGAAAGGAACAAAAGCAATTTCAGGATGGAAAAAAAAGAAATGGTTTACTGTTGTAGGGCCTGATTTTATGAAACAGGTGCCTATCGGAGAAACTCCTGCTAATGATGCATCTTATCTTGTAGGAAGAACAATCAAAATATCTTTGATGGCTATTACAAATGATCCAAAGCATCAGAATTTCAGCATTGATTTTGAAATAGACAAAGTAGCTGGATTAAATGCTCATACAAGAATAAAAGCATTTCATATGTCTGGGTCTGCGATAAAAAGATTTGTCAAAAGAGGCAGAGACAGAATAGATGATTCTTTTGTCGCAAACACAAAAGATAATATTCAAATCAGAATAAAACCTCTTCTAATAACGAGAGAGAATTCAAAAGGCTCAATCTTGACAAAATTGAGGAAATATACAAGAGAACTTATTATCAAGCAAGTAAAAACACTCACTTATGACCAACTGATGCAGGATATTATTTACGGAAAATTCACAAAACAGATAAAGCCATCATTGAACAAGATATATCCATTAAAATCAGTGGATGTGCGGTCAATAGAAGTTCTTGATTTTTCAGGCAAGATTTCTGTTGTTGAAGAAACATCACCAGTTGAAAAGAAAAGTGAAACAAAAAAAACCGAGACAAAACCAGAACAAGCAACAATTTCTGAGACTTAACCAATTTTCTACTAATTTCTCAGTCGATTTTTTGAATTTCTCCAAAAACTTTAAATAATCTCTTCTGCAAGAATATTCCAAAGAGGTGCAAAATGGATAAAAAGATATTATTATGCTTTATTAGTTTATGGCTTCTACTTATTCTATTCATTTTTGCTATTGGTTGTTCAAAACAAGAATTTACTTATAATAAAGAATTTAGTTATAATAATATAACAAAGAATATTACCCAGAATAATAATGCCTCAAAAACAAATACAACAAAAAACAATATCACAAACACAAATATCACACAGACTAACACTTCTTTTGTCAATGTAACTCAAGAAAAAATTCAAGAAAAAATTCCTGAATTTGAGAATGTTTCTGCATGCATGAATACTAAAGAGTTCCTTCAATATGTCAATGGTACAATATGTAGTGCTGACAACGAGATTTGCTCTAATTATTGCGAAACTGCTATAGACGATTGGATAAGAATCGAGTTTTTTTTCAGAAATGATTTTAATAGAACTTTGACAAAACTTCAGCTTGTGCCAGATTGCAAAATTGGTGAAAGAAAGATTCAAGCATATGGAGGTCTCTGGCAGCTCACAGAGATAAGCCAGCTCAGCTATGCTCCTAAGGCCAGAAGATATATAACAGAAATCTTTCCAGAAGGCTATTTCTCTTACTTGTACATCTTCAAGCCAAAAGAAATATTTCTCAACAACAGCACTTCTGAGATAATTGATTGCAATATAAAGTACAATGAGAATTTAATGACTCCAATAAGGGAAGACAATTTCAGATTGAAAGTGAAAAGAACCTAAATGTTATCAAGCTTCTCATGAGCATCATTATCTTTAATCATTCTGTTTATGTCTTTCCAAAGGCCTTTGCTGGCAGAGATAAGCTTTGTCCTGTAATATTGCTTTTCATCATCAGAAACCCTTGCTATTTTATCCGCATAAATTAAACCATAAGGATAACCTAAGAATGCAGAATCAACTGAATTTTTTTTGAGCAGCCAGAATATCTCCTTGAAATCATAAGGTATAGTATTTATTATGTCTATTCTGAAAACATATTCGCTTTTGTTATGCAGTTTTGCAAAATAGATATCTATTCCCAAACCTTCTGCTTTGCAAATCGGCCAATACCACCATGCTCCTTTCAAATTCTCATCAGCAAATCTTGACAAGAAATAATTTAAAGATTCTCCTTTGTTAGTAATGAGATTTGATGTCTTGGCAACACTCGCAAGCACAATCTTTTTTTGCTTTAGCAAACTTATAATTTCTTCATATAATCTGCTTTCATTGGTTATGTAAGGAATCAGGATTCCATCCTTTATAATGATGTCTCCTTCACTCAGCAGACCTATAATTTTTTCTATCATCTTTATTTCAGCAAATCTTCTTGCGATTCTTGCTATCTCAGATATATCTACAATGAAATTACCTTGCCTAATGCTTTTATCATAAGAGCTGAACTCCAGATCTTCTTTTTTTAGGCCTAAATTTCCATTCAAGAAAATTAAATCACTTTGATAATATATTTCATCTCCTTTAACAATGGATTTTACTAGACAATAAAACTCTACTTTGCCTTCATCTATTCTTTTATTATTCTTGAAAATTACATAGGCAACTCTGCACACGCTCAGCGAGAAATTTGAACTTTTGAGTATCTCGGAATTTCCTCCATCTATAAAGACAATCTTCTTGTCTGAAATCTTCTCTTCCTGATGAAAATTCTCTTTTTTTATCTCTAAAGAGCAAAGTCTGTTATCCGGAAAAAGCACTCTCCTCTCTTTAAAATCTTTTATCTCCATATCCGAAAATATTCTTATTATTTCTTCCATTGAAAAAAAGAAATTTTTTTTCTATTTAAATTAATCGGTTTATTGCTTGGTGTTGAACAGAAAGTCCATCTTTTTCATGAATTCTTCTTCAGTAAAGATTTTCTTGTCTATCAATAGTTGAATAAGAGTAACAACATTTACTTCCATATTCAATACAGCATCTTTGAGGTCGAATTCATTATGCCCACAATTTTTACAACCATTTTTTTCTTCTTCCATAAAATCACCTTTGCTAAATTTTTTTAATACTATTTAACACTAGTTTTTTAATACTATTGTAATACTTATTTTATTAATATTATTAATTTATATGACTTTTGCTCAATGCAAGACATCTAGAATTTTCTCTCCAAACATTCTTGCTGCATGAGGTCCGTTTGCAGTTATCAACAATCCATCAACTTCAATATCTTTATCAGTAAAAATACCACCATTCTTCTTAATAGCGTCAACGCTTTGAGGAGTCTTATATACTGTCATTTTCTTGCCTTCAACAACTCCTGCTTTAGCCAATACCATTCCTGCAAGGCATATTGCTGCAATCAATTTATTTGCTCTTTTAGCTTTCCTGATTATATTTAGAACTGCTTCATGTTTCGCTAGCTCAGGGCTTCCAGAGCCGCCGCAGACAATAACAGCATCATAATCTTCTATTTTGACATTCTCTACTGAATAATCTGCATCAACTTTTGCGCCAAGCATTCCTGTACAAGGGCCTTTTTTTATACTGGCAACATCAACCTCAATGCCTTTACTTTCAAGCATTTCTTTTGGCACAAGAAATTCTTCATCCCTGAAATTCTTTTGAGCAATTATATAAAGGACTTTAGACATGGAATATCACCTCAATATAAGCAATGAGATTCACTGATTTAAATAATTATCTTTTATGAATCTGAAAAGTCCATAACTTATTAAATTTGAAATAGATATTTAAAATTTTATGCAGAAAAAGATTTTATTCACAATCTTTTATTCATCAATCATCTCAATCTCAATATTGAGGCCTTCTGGAATAGGCACTCTCATAATCAATCTTAATGCTCTCTCGTCAATGCCAAGGTCTATCAGCCTTTTATGTATTCTCATCTCAAACCTGTCCCAGGTAGCCTTGCCATTGCCGCAAGGAGATTTTCTTGTAGTTATTTTTAATCTCTTAGTTGGCAAAGGAATTGGACCGCGCATCATGACACCTGTCTTTTCGACAATGTCATTTATATAATCGCATACCTGGTTCAGTTTATCAATATCCGTTGACGCTAGTTTTATCCTTGCTTTTTGCATTTTCGTTGTGTACCCATGATGAATTTTTTTTATTTCATCATGAAAAATGATGATAAAAAAATTGAAAAATGTTTATGCTTTCTTGACCAAGTCAATACACATTCCTGCTGCTACTGTTGTACCAGAATCCCTAATAGCAAACCTTGAGAGTTGCGGGATATCTTTTTGTTTCTCAATCACAACTGGTTGTATTGGCTTGATTTTGCAAATTGCTACATCTCCATTCTTTATGAAATCCGGCTTTTCTTTCAGAGTTTCTCCTGTTGCAGGATTCATTGTTTTCTCTATCTCAACAAACTGGCATGCCACCTGAGCAGTGTGAATATGGAAAACAGGTGTATAACCTTTTGTTATCACACTAGGATGATTCATCACGACTACTTGTGCTGTGAACTCTGAAGCAACTGTTGGAACATTATCAACATGACCAACAACATCTCCTCTTGCAATGTCTTTCTTGCCGATTCCTCTTACTGAGAAACCAACATTATCGCCTGGTTCTGCTGACTGTATCTGTTCATGATGCATCTCAATTGACTTTACCTCTCCTGAAACGCCTTTTCCTTCTCTTCCTGGAACAATAATGATTTTGTCATTGACTTTCATTACTCCTGTTTCTACTCTTCCGACAGGAACAACTCCTATTCCAGTTATGTTATACACATCCTGCAATGGAAGTCTCAATGGAAGTTGAATCGGTTTTTCTGGCTCTTTCAAGTTGTCTAGTGATTCGACAAGAGTGACTCCAGTATACCAAGGCATATTTGTTGATTTCTTGACTACATTGTCTCCCACTAAAGATGCAATTGGAATAAACTGAATCTCTTCTACTTTATAACCAATCATCTTCAAAAGCTTTGAGACATCTTCTTTGACTTCTTTGAATCTTGATTCCTTGTAATCAACTCCAGCAATGTCCATCTTGTTTATGGCAACAATCATTTGCTGGACCCCAAGTGTTCTTGCCAGAATTGCGTGCTCTCTTGTCTGGGCATTTACTCCATCATTTGCAGCCACGACAAGAACAGCAGCATCTGCTTGAGCAGCACCTGTAATCATATTCTTGATAAAGTCTCTGTGCCCTGGAGCATCTATTATAGTAATTTCAAATTTCTTTGTGTCAAACCTTTTGTGTGATAAGTCGATTGTAACTCCTCTTTCTCTCTCTTCTTTCAAGTTGTCCATAACGAACGCGAATTCAAATCCGCTTTTTCCAAGCTCTGCTGCTTTTTCTTTGAGCTTCCTCATTGTAGTTTCATCAATAATGCCTGAGTCGAAAAGGACTCTACCTATTGTTGTTGATTTTCCATGGTCAACATGACCTATGAAAACCAAGTTCAGGTGTGGTTTTGCTTTAGCCATTTATATTCCCTCCAAATATTTTAGTGATTTTTATCTGAAAAGCCAGAATATGGCTTTTATAGCACCTATAAGCTTAATATAAGGGTTGTAGACACGCCTTACTATCTAAAGCTCAAGTTGATGTAGTTGATGTTCCCCTTTTTTAAGCTAATTTTTGAGATTTGAAAAAGCTGGTTATATTTAAATATATGGGTTAATATATGTGTATATTGAATTCTTTGGCCTAAACCCTTATAAATGTATTATTAACTTTTCTGTCAATGGAATTTATCTGTTTCCCAAAATGTAAGGCATGCTGTTACTTCCGCAGACCATATGAGCTAAGCCAAGATGAGGATAAAGCATTCAGGGACCATATGCTCAAGACATTCGGAGTTTTTTATATCTATCCTCTCCCCAGATTTTCAATAACTATCTGGTCTCATGAAAAAATAATATTAAAGAGAGAGGCTGAGAAAAAGAAAATTGAAATAAAATTTCTGCCAAAAAGAATAATTTATGATAAAAAATCAGACCAGAATATTATACTAGACTATTCCATTGATGCAGATGTCTGCCCATTTCTTGATGAAACCAGAGAAGAAGGATGCACAATATACAATTTCAGGCCGTTTGTATGCAGGGCTTTTCCGATGATAAGAAAAGTTCAAGGTGAAATACTTTTCGGCAAATGCAATTATATTGATAAAAAAAGAAAATATCCAGACCTCTTGAAGAATCTAAAGGTGCAAGAACGCATGCTGAAATTCCAGCAGCATATCATTGACAAGCAAATGGATGTAGAGAAATCAAAAGTCATCAAGAAAGAAAAGATGATTGATTTCTTGGAATATGTTAATAAGAATATCAATAAGAATATCAATAAGCATATCAATAAGAAATTTTCTATGTAAGATAAAAATTATTTATTGTGTTTTTTTAATTTTTAACCCCAAAACATTTATAAATAAGTGCTAATCTTTCGACATTATAGTATCAACCTATATTATTAACCGATGATTGATGATGGCCTAAAAAGGCCTGAATGAGGAGAAACTTCTCCTGATAATTAAAACCGCAGAGGTGCGTAAAATGGACTCTGAAAAAATATACGAATTGATAGAGCAAATAAGAAAATCTGGAAAATTGAAAAAAGGCTTGAACGAAGTCACAAAAGCCATCGAGAAAGGAAAAGCCAAGATGGTTGTTGTTGCGCAGGATATAAATCCAAAAGAGATTACCATGCATATTCCCTTGCTCTGCAAAGAAAAAGGTGTTCCTTATTATGAAGTGCCTAAAAAAGACGAGCTAGGAGCATCAGCAGGAATGAGTGTTGGAACAGCTGCTGTTGCTGTTGTGCATGAAGGAGATGCCAAAGAGATAATAAAGAGATTATCTGCAGCAAAAGGTGAGTAAAGATGTCTGAAGAAAAACAACAGACACAAAAAGAGAATATGCCCAAGCAACCACATAAAGCTCCTGAGAAACAAGCGCATGTTCAGCAAATTCAACAAAACAAACCTCAACAGGATAAGCCACAGCAAGCATCTCGACAGCAAAGACCTTCACAAACACAATCTCAACAAACCACCAAGAAACAAGAAGTTCCTGTTCAAAAACAGCAGAAAATAACAGATGCTGTGCCTGCAAGAGTTGAAGAAATAGTGGGCAGGACAGGGTCAAGAGGAGAGGCAACGCAAGTGAGATGCAAGGTGCTTGAGGGCTATGATGCCAATAAAACACTGAGAAGAAATGTGAAAGGGCCTGTACAGGTTGGTGACATTCTTATGCTGAGAGAAACCGAAATCGAAGCTAGGCCATTATCAAAGGTCGGAAGACAATAGGTGAAGAAAATGAAATGCGATTTTTGCGGGAATGAAATAAGAAAAGGCACTGGGAAAATCTTTGTCAAAAAAGACGGCAAAATTCTAAATTTCTGTTCAAACAAGTGTGAAAAGAATCTTAACAAACTCAAGAGAAAACCACATATAATAAAGTGGACTAAAACATATCTTGATGCTAAAAAACTAGCAAAAAAAAGTGAAGATAAAAAAGAAAAAATAAAAGAAGAAAAAAAGAACAAACCAAGAAAAAAAGGAGAAGAAAATGAATGAACTAATCCAAAGAACTCTTGTATTGATAAAACCAGATGGTGTGCAAAGAGGTTTTGTAGGAGACATCATCACGAGATTTGAGAGAGTAGGTCTCAAAATAGTAGGAATGAAGATGGTATGGGTAGATAAGGAATTCTCCAAAAAGCATTATGAAGAGCATGTCTCAAAAACATTCTATCCTCATCTGGAAAAGATGATAACTCAAGGGCCTGTTATTGCTATGGTGCTTGAAGGCATTGAATCTGTTGCTCTTGTCAGGAAGCTTGTTGGACCTACTGAACCTAAAGCAGCACCCCCTGGAACAATAAGAGGAGATTATGCTCACGTTAGCTATGCTTATGCAAACAAAAAGGGACTTGGAGTAAAGAATGTTATTCATGCTTCAGCAAATGAAAATGATGCTAAGCGAGAGGTTGAACTTTGGTTCAAAAACGAGGAGTTGCATTCTTACAAGACCGTGCATGACGCTCATATTTTAGAGTAATGTGATAAGTAAGGTGATAAAATGGTAAAGATGGTTGAAAAAGTATTAGAAATTGCCGATGAGATAAAGAAAATAAGAAACATCGCGATTTGCGCACATATTGATCACGGAAAAACTACATTTTCAGACAATCTACTTGCAGGCGCAGGCATGATGTCAGAAGAACTTGCAGGAAAAGCTTGCGTGCTGGATTTTCACGAAGATGAGATGGCAAGAGGCATTACTATTGATACAGCATCAGTTTCTATGGTCCATAATGTCAAGGGAGAGGATTATTTGGTAAATCTAATGGACACTCCTGGACACGTTGATTTCGGAGGAGATGTGACAAGAGCAATGAGAGCAGTAGATGGTGCGATTGTTCTATGCTGTGCTGTTGAAGGAATAATGCCTCAGACAGAAACTGTCTTAAGGCAGGCATTGAAAGAGAGAGTCAGACCTGTTTTGTTTATCAACAAGGTTGACCGTCTTATTAAAGAATTGAAACTCACTCCTGAGAAGATGCAGGAACGATTTGTCAAAATAATAATGGAAGTAAATAAGCTTATATTGAATATAGCTGAAAAGGAATTCGGAGAAAAATTTCAGGTCAATGTAAATAATGGAAGTGTTGCCTTTGGTTCAGCATTCCATAACTGGGCAATGAGCATACCTTATATGAAAGAGACAGGCTGCACGTTTAAAGAAGTGATAGAAGCATATGAAGCAGGTGGAGAGAAATACAAGGAACTTGCGAAAAAAGCTCCTCTTCATAAGGTTGTTTTGGATATGGTTGTGAATCATTTACCAAATCCACAGGAAGCTCAAGAATACAGGATTCCGAAACTTTGGACAGGAGACATGGAAAGTCCTGTTGCCAAGCAATTGCAGTCTGCTGATTCAAAAGGACCTATGACTTTCGTCGTTGTTAAAATAGTATATGACCCTCAGGCAGGAGAGATATCTATAGGGAGATTATTCTCAGGCACTATAACAAAAGGATTGTCTTGCAAGGTCTTGAATACGAATACATCATTGAGGATTCAGCAAGTCTTCATCATGAACGGAGCAAAGAGAGAAATTGTTGATAGAGTACCTGCTGGAAACATTATTGGAGTAGCAGGATTGAAAGCAATGCCAGGAGACACTATCTCAGACCAAGACATTGCACCATTCCATCAGATCAAGCACTTGTTCGAGCCAGTAATCACAAAGAGCATTGAGCCTAAGAAACCAGGAGACCTTCCAAGATTGGTCGAAGTTTTAAGAATAGTCCAAAAAGAAGATCCTACAGTGCAGATAGTAATCAATGAAGAAACAGGTGAATATCTCATCTCAGGAATGGGAGAACTCCATCTTGAAATTATAGAGAATAGAATTAAGACAGAAAAAGGTCTTGATGTTGTCACCTCACAGCCGATAGTGGTGTATAGAGAAACTGTTACCAAGAGATCGCCTGAAATAGAGGGAAAATCTCCAAACAAACACAACAAGCTTTATTTCTATGTAGAGCCATTGACAGATTCTATAAAGGCAGCAATCAAAGAAGGAAAAGTGCCCTTGGGAAGAGTGAAAAAGAAAGATTTGTTATTGAGAGATGCGCTTGTTGAAGCAGGCATGGACTCAAAAGAGGCCACGCAAGTCAAGGATGTCTATGAAGGCAATATACTTGTAGATGCGACAAGAGGTATTGTCCATATTGGAGAGATAATGGAGATGGTATGGGATATGTTCGAGAATGTAATGAAGAACGGACCTTTGGCCAATGATCCTTGCATTGGAATAAAAGTAGTGATGACAGATTGTAAATTACACGAAGATGCTATTCATAGAGGTCCTGCGCAAATGTATCCTGCAATCAGGGATGGCATAAGAGAGGCAATACTGAATGCAGGTCCTGTCATATATGAACCTCTTCAATTGCTGCAGATAGAGGCTCCTGAAGAATATATGGGAGAAGTTTCAAAGCTTGTCTCAAACAAGAGAGGACAGTTATTAGACATGCAACAAGAAGGCATGCAAGTTATTGTGAAAACTAAACTTCCTGTTGCAGAGATGTTTGGCATTTCATCAGATTTGAGGTCAGCAACAGGAGGAAGAGGAGCATTTTTTGTTCAGGACCAGATGTTTGAACTTCTTCCTTTTGAGCTGCAGGCAAAGGTCATAGCAAACATCAGGCAAAGAAAAGGCCTGAAAGTGGAAGAGAAGAAAGAATAGGGTTTTTATTTTCTTTGTTTTAT
>JBBIVF010000010.1:0-22739 GCA_037439845.1 Candidatus Woesearchaeota archaeon | reverse complement strand
TACCTTGATTTGCCGCAGATTTACGCAGTAAATCAAGGCATGGCCAGACAAAGTAAGATTTTAAACGCAATCTAACACTAATAAGAAATTTTTATAAAGTCAGTTGTTATTTAAAGATTATTGGGCCTATAGCATAGCTAGGATAGTGCGACCGGCTTCGGACCGGTTGACGGGGGTTCAAATCCTCCTAGGCCCGGTATCACGGTTGACTGCTACGGTTGGCAGAGGACACTGAGAAGAGAGCACAGAGATGGAGAATTATAACAATATTTTTATATAAGTTATTTTTATTGTCCTCCTAAGCCCAATGACGACCATTTCGCTAGTGGCCTTTAGGCCAGGCAAAGAGTTAGCCGAGGGCTTAGGTTAATTTAAATAAAGAAAATATCATGAACTTTTATCAAAAAAGAAGGTGATAATATGCCAGGATTTTATACAAAAATAGAAAAGGACACATTGAAGAACAACTATTTCAGAAAAGTTTTATTCACAGGAAAGAATATGCAATTAGTTGTAATGTCATTAAAAGGTGGAGAAGAAATAGGAAATGAGGTGCATAAGAAAGTTGATCAATTCTTCAGAATAGAACAGGGCTCTGCTTACTTTATCACAGGAAAAACAAAAAAACTTGTAAAAGAAGATGAGGCCTTTATTGTGCCTGCTGGAACCTGGCATAATGTGGTAAATGCCTCAAAAACAAAGAAATTAAAATTATACACGATATACGCACCACCTAATCATCCGAGAGGCACTGTTCATAAAACAAAAAGAGAGGCTGAATTAGCTGAATTAAGGCATCATCATTGATTTTTTCTTTTTTAAATATACCTTAACCTTTATAAATAAAACCTGCATCTTTTTCAGCATGCACATATTAGTCACAAATTTCAATGGAAATCCTAATCTAGGTAGCTTTGCTTTTGCAAATGACAGGTTTTGTCTAATAGCCAAGGATATACCTAAAAGCATTGCAAAACAAATTGAAAAGACTTTGAAAGTGCCTGTGCACCAGATAACAATATGCGGAAGCAATTTAATTGGCGCTTTTATACAAGGCAACAACAAGAAGATATTAGTGCCTGGAATTTGTTTTGAGCAAGAGCTTGAAGCTCTGGAAGTGCTAGGTATTGAATATGAGGTAATTAATACAGAGAAAACAGCATTAGGAAATAATATTCTCTGCAATGATAATGGCGCAGTAATAAGCACTGAATTCACACCACAAGACAAAAAAGATATTGAAAAAGCTCTGGGAATGAAGGTTTTGCAGAGAAAAATTGGAGGCCTTGATGTTATAGGTAGTCTTTGTGTTGTAAATGATAAATATGGAATTATTCATCCAGGAGTAAGCGATGAAGATATAAGAGTAATTGAAAAAACTTTGAAGGTCGAGATAACAACAGGCACAGTAAATATGGGAAATCCTTTTCCCGCAACTTCAATAGTATGCAATAAATTTGGCTTCTTGATAGGTTCAGCATCAGGAGGGCCGGAAATAGCAAATGCAGATGAGGCATTAGGATTCGTGAAGGTAAGATGAAAACCGAAAAAGAGAAAAAAATACAACAAAAATACATTGAACTTCAGATAATGGACCAACAACTCAGACAATTACAGCAGCAGATAAATAAGATAGATGAGCAGTTGATGGAACTTGCAATAACAGACCAAAGTATTGATGAGCTCAGGACAACAAAAAAAAATTCTGAGACATTAGTGCCAATTGCGCCAGGAATATATGCAGAAGGCACAATAAAGGATGTTGAGAGTTTTGTCATTAATGTAGGGGCTAATGTTGCTGTGAAAAAAAGTTTAGAAGAGACAAAAAAGCTTATTTTGCAACAGATAGAAGAAGTTTCTGCATACCGGGAAGATTTGGCAAATAAGATGCAGAATATCGCGAATGCCGCGATGAAAATAGAAGAAGAAATTGAGAAAGAGACGAGCAGGAAAGATGTTTAAGTTCCTGAAAGATAAGTTAAAGAGCGCAGTCAAGAGTTTTTCTAAAGGCGTAGATGAAGAAATAAAAGAGGAAAAAATAGAAGAAAAAGTAATAGAAAAGGAAGAAATAAAGCAAAAGAAAATCAAAATAAAACATAAAGAACAGCCTGAGCAAGAGCATCTCTTTGAACCCAGTGAAGAGCTTGAGAAAGAGGCAAAATACGAAGATGAGCATATCTCTGAGGTGCTTGACAAGGAAATAGAACAAGTTAAAGAAATAGAAAATGAGCTAGAGGAAGAAGAAAAAGAAATAGAGCATGAGGAAAAGAAACCTGGTTTTTTGAGAAATATATTCTCAAAGAAAAAAGCAGAAGAAGAGGAGGAAGAAGAAAAAAAAGAAAAAGAAAAGGAGGAGCAAGAAGAACAAGAAAAAAAAGAGAAGGAAGAAGAGGAAGAAAAGCAGGAAGAAGAAAAAAAGAAAGGTTTGTTCGGAAAATTCAAGGAAACAATATCAACAAAATCATTGTCAGAAGAAAAATTTGATGAACTCTATCAGGAGATAGAGATGGCTTTGCTTGAGAGCAATGTCGCTGTTTCTGTTATTGAGAAAATGAAAGAAAAATTAAAAGAAGAATTGGTGGATAAAAGAATAAAAAGGTCAGAGATAGAAGATATTGTGATAAACACATTCAAAAAAACAATAGAAGAGCTTTTTGACAAGCCAGGAATAGATATTGTGAGCAGAATAAAGCAAAAAAATGAACTTCACAAACCTTATGTAATTGCTTTCTTTGGAGTAAATGGCTCTGGAAAAACAACTAATCTTGCTAAATTGGCTTATTTGCTGGAAAAGCAGGGCCTGAAATGCGTGATAGCGGCCTGTGATACTTTCAGGGCAGCAGCAATACAGCAAATAGAAGAGCACACTAACAAGTTAGGTATAAAATTGATAAAATATGATTATGGAGCTGACCCTGCTGCTGTTGCTTTTGACGCAGTAAAGTATGCAGAGCAGAAAGGATTGAATGTTGTGTTAATTGATACTGCAGGACGAATGCACTCAAACACAAACTTAATGGAAGAGTTAAGAAAAATAGTCAGGGTATCAAAACCAGACCTTAAAATTTTTGTCGGAGAGTCAATAACAGGAAATGACTGCGTTGAACAGGCAAAAACTTATGATGAAATGGTGGGTATTGATGCAATTATATTAACAAAGATAGATGTTGATGAGAAAGGTGGTGCTGCTGTTTCAGTTTCGCATATTACAGGAAAACCAATAATTTATGTTGGCACAGGCCAGGGTTATGATGACCTGAAAGAGTTTGACAAAAATATAATTCTTGAGAATTTAGGGCTTTAATCTTTTATCATCTTTTCAGATAACCTTTTATTTATAAAAAAGAAAGATTTTTGAAAACATTTTTAAATAAATACTTCTTGAAACATCAGTATGAGGCTTTTTGTAGTAGGTCATATCAATCCAGACACAGACTCAATAGCTAGTGCAATAGCATATGCTCATCTTTTGAAAAGTTTGCATCATGAATCAGTAATTCCTGCAAGAGCCGGAAAACTCAATACCGAGACTTTGTTCGTACTTAAAAAGTTCAATGTCAAAACACCAAGGTTAATAAAAGACGGCACAAACAAAGATCTTGTGCTTGTAGACCATAATGAATTTCATCAGGCAATAAAAGATATTAAAGAAGCAAGAATAAGAGAGGTTATTGACCATCACAGAATATCAGGAGACATAAAAACTATTTCTCCAATTCCTTTTGAGAGTGAGATAAGAGGTGCAACAAGCACAATAATATTTGAAAGATACCTGCTTTATGAGAAACCTATTCCCAAACCTATAGCCGGATTGCTTCTTTCAGGCATATTGTCTGATACATTAATATTAAGATCGCCAACAACAACAAGGGAAGATAGAAAAGCTGTGAAATATCTTTCTGTAATGCTGGGAATTGATTACAAAAAATATGGTTTTGAGATGCTTAAAGCAGGGTGTGATATAATTAAGCATCCTGCGAAAAAGATAATAACATCGGATATGAAAATATATGAAGGCAAGCATAAGATAGCTATATCTCAAGTGCCCATTGTTGACTTAACAGATACCTCTGCCTTAAAACCTAAACTCCTAGAAGAGATGCAAGCTTATGCCAAGCAACATAGTCTAGAAATATTTTGTTTGATGCTTACAGATATATTGAAAGCAAATACAGAGCTCTTGTTTGTGGGTAATAAGGCAATGGTTGAGAAAGCTTTCAGAAAAAAATCAAAGGATAACTACATCTATCTTCCTCGTGTAGTTTCCAGGAAAAAGCAGGTTCAACCAAAGCTGCTTGCTGTTATTGGATAAAAATTTCTAAAAAAAGATAAACTTTTTAAATAGAGAAATCTTACCTTTTTATATGGACAAAGCAGATATCGAACTAATAAAGAAGGCAAATATACATATTGAAAAGGCCCTTGAAAAGATTGAACTAGATCCTAATATCAAGACAAATGGAAAAAGGCCTGCCCAATACCCTATGAAATGCGATATCTGCTCTTCTGAAAGAAAATTCGCATTTATGCTTTTTGACTATTATTCTAAAAAATTCAAATGCTTTAAGTGTTTTGTAAATGAAGTTGAATAAGTATTTTAGTATTTCTAATATGAAGTTCTGTTATAAATTCAATACTGGCTAAAAAAAAACAATTTTTTTTACTGATTTAGTGCATTTTTGAACAGAGAGATTTTTATAATAATAAAATATTCGCCCTTAGTACTAATTATATAAAAAAAGAAAAATCAGTGTAGAAAAATAAATAAGGGTAAAGAAAATGAGTATCATAAATGAAGACGATATACTAGACATAAAGCTCTGCATTACAGGATTTCTTTGCGTAAGTATACTTTACGGTGCACTCTATTCTGTAACAAAAGAAAGTCGGCAACCTCAAAAGTATATACCCGCAGTTTCAGCTCAGAAAATTCAACCAGGTTATGTAGTTCCAAGTGAGCTTGAGATAAAAGTTAGGGACTTAGATGATAACGGAAAAAAGGAAACCTTTGTAAAGTATAAGGGAAAGGACTACTTATTTATTGTTGATGAAGAAGGAAAGCCAAAACTCGTATCCTATGAAATCAGACCTGTTGAAATAATTCCAAAGTAATTAGATATATTAATTTGATTTAAAAAGAAATAAAAAATGGTTAATATGACTATGTAGAAAATGAAAAGATAGCTGCAGCTCAAAACCGAGCCATAGTAGTGAACACAAATAAAACAGGCCTCGAAAAAATCAAAATCACAAGAAGCAAGGACAATCTTTATTATGGGGAAGTTGTTTGACAAAAAAAATTAAAAAATTAAAACAATGTTTCTCTATTTAAAGGAAATGCTGTTGAATATCTAATATCATCGCATTTTAGAATAGCCTGCGACACCCTGTTTATGCCGATGCCACAGCCAGAATGTCTTATTGGCTTTTGTTTTATTATGTCCAGGTACCACTCAAATCTTGACATAGCCATATTATGAAGCTCTTCTGATTTTAGATTTCTGTTACCATTCTCATTGATTATTGCATTTTTTAAAAGCTTCAGCATATCAGAAGATTCAAGTCTTTTTTTTAGTATAATATAATCTTCTTCACGTTCAGCTGCTCCAACTGCTTCTCCGCTATACGGCATAATAAGGTCCATACTGCTTACAGTATCCATATCCTCCCTGTTCAATCTCATGTTAAAAAATTTTATGTGCTGGGGATAATGCGTTATAAATATAGGTTTTCCATCATTCATCTCAACAATAGCTTTTTCATGCTCTGCCTTTAAATCATCTCCAAACTTTAGGCCATAGTTATGAAGACATTTTATTGCTTCTCTATATGTGATGCTTGCATAAGGAGGCCTTAATCTGTTAAGATCAGAATCTCCAACAAGATACTCAAGTTCATGACAGCATTTCTTCTCAACATGATACAACATTGAGTTGAATATGTTGCTTATCTCCACTTGGAGCTTTGACAGGTCATGCCCTGCTATCTCTATCTCAAAAAGAGGAAACTCAATCAAATGCCGTTCGTCTGCTTTCTGCTCTTTTCTGAAGCTTGGCCCAAAGCAATATGTCTTTTGAAATCTATCCATAAAAGCTTCGAGCATCAACTGCCCTGTTTGGTTCAGATATGCAGTATTGCCAAATACGTCTGTGCTGAACAAGGTTGAGAAATTCTCGCATGCCCCTGTTGCCTTGGTAAGATGCGGTATTAATATGAATTGATACCCTGTTGATTCACAATAATCCATCGCACCAACAACCAATGCAGACTCTATCTTTGCAATCATACCTGATTCTTTTTCTATAACACGTTTTCCTAAATCTTTGGCCAAGATTATGTCTTGTTTCATTTTTTCGCCTCCATTTTGCATAGCTCTCGCTATCTTTTTTCTTTTTTTTGACAGCAGAGTTAAAACTAGCTAATAAATACGCCTAGTTAAAACTCGTAAGCTGCCCTATGCTTACTTCTCTAGATGAAAATGAATTCTGCTTTAGTGTTTGTGAGTAAATCTGAATGAATTAGGAGAAGAAAATGAACGATTACAAGGAAAAGAAAAACGAATATGCATAATTTAATATAAGAATTTTTGTCTGAATAAGGACAATTTTTCATCTAAAAAAATGAATTATTCATACATATATATAAATTTTATTATTAACTAACTAATGGTTTTAAGAAATATCTAAATTTATCAGAGAAAAGAATGATGCAGAAAAACCAACTCAACCTCTAAAACCATTCAATTCTTAATCCATATGGAAATCCTTTGTTTTGTTAATAATATATTGGTATCTCCTTAATTCCATATGCTTGATTATCAATGCAACAATGTCCTCAGCTTTATTTGATGTTGAATCAATTGATATAGGATTATATTTTACATGATAATTCCCTGACTTCTCATAAGTCAAGTTATAATTAGTTATGATGCTTTCTTTCTCCTTGTTGAGAGACAATTGATTCTTTTCAAGCACTTTGTTCAAATCATAATCTAACTTGAAAAAGAATACTTTTTCTTCATCATAATTATTTACTTTTGACTTGAACCAGTCAAATGAATTATCTAAATAAAAGCAGTCATCAATGACTACGCCGTGTATTTTCAATAACTCATTCGTTTTTTCACCTAACTCCTCATATGCTTCTTTTATCTCTTCCAATGTCAATTCTCTATGCGACTTGTTTGGGAATTTTTTACTAATCAATTCATCTAAGGATATATTATAATATCCTGAGTTGTTGAGAAGTTTTGCTACTCTTGTCTTTTTTATATCTGAAGGTCCTATTAGTACAATCAGTTCTTTCATTTTAATCAAATAGTTTCTGAGTTATTCTATATAGATTATAAAATCGCCTTACATACCTCTTTTATAAGCCATTAGAATATTCCTGAACAAGTAGATGCTTGAGTTAGAATCTGTTTTTTATCCTCAAACATCTAAATTACTAACTTCTTTAGCGTGCTGCTCAATAAACTCCTTTCTAGGCTCTACTTCCTCTCCCATAAGTATTGTGAATGTCTTGTCTGCTTCAACTGCATCTTCGATTGTAACTTGAACTATTTTTCTTGTCTCTGGATTCATTGTTGTCTCCCAAAGCTGTTCTGGATTCATCTCTCCAAGTCCCTTGTATCTTTGAATTACTAAGTCAGATTCTTTAAGATTCGGATCTTTCTGCTTCAGTTCTTTGATAAGTGCATCTTTTGCTTTGTCATCCTGCGCATACCATTTTTCTTTTCCTTTTTTTATCATATAAAGAGGAGGCTGCGCAATATACAGATAACCTGCTTCAATTATTTCTCTCATATATCTATAAAAAAATGTCAGTTGCAATGTCTTGATATGCGAGCCATCGACATCTGAATCAGCCATCAATATTATCTTTTTGTATCTTATCTTCTCTATATTGAAATCTTCACCTATGCCTGTGCCTAAAGCAGCCACTATTAACGACAATTTATCTGAATTCAAAATCTTGGTCAAGCGGGCTTTCTCGACATTCAATATTTTTCCAAAAACAGGAAGTATTGCCTGAAAATCTCTTTTCCTTGCCTGTTTGGCAGAACCGCCTGCTGAATCTCCCTCAACAATGTAAAGTTCGCAGAGATTTGGGTCCTTGTTTGAGCAATCAGCTAGTTTTCCTGGCAATGAACCTGAATCAAGCACAGATTTTCTTCTTGTCAATTCTCTTGCTTTTCTTGCAGCTTCTCTTGCTTTTGCTGCTAATATGGCTTTTGCTATTATCATCTTGATAACAGAAGGATTCTCGTCAAAATATTCAGTTAATTTCTGAAAGACAACAGAATCAACTATTCCTTTTACTTCTGAATTACCTAATTTTGCTTTTGTTTGTCCTTCAAACTGCGGCTCAGGCACCTTAACAGAGAGAACAAAAGTAAGGCCTTCTCTGCAATCATCGCTTGATATTTGTATGCCCTCTTTCTTATCAACATATTTGTTCAATGCTCTTGTCAAGGCAGATTTAAATCCCGTCAAATGCGTTCCTCCCTCGATAGTATTTATATTATTTACAAATGAAAATCCTGTTTCCTGATATCCGTCATTGTATTGCAAAGCCACTTCAACCAATACTCCGTTTTTTTCTTTTTCAAAATGTATCACAGGCCCAACAGGTGTCTTGTTCTTATTGAGATACTCGACGAATTCCTTCAGACCGCCATCATACTTATAAGTAACTTCTTTGCCTACTCTTTCATCTTTGAGCGTGATTTTCAGGCCTTTGTTCAAGAATGCCAATTCTCTTAATCTTCCATTGATTATGTCCCAGTGAAATTCTGTTGACTCAAGAATAGAGCCATCTGGCCAAAATCTCACAGTTGTGCCTGACTTATCAGTTGTGCCTGTTTGTAAAAGCCCTTCTGGTTTGCCGTTTATGAAATACTCTTCATAGATATTTCCATCTTTATTTATGATTACATGCATCTTTGTAGAGAGCGCATTGACAACAGAAACTCCAACTCCATGCAATCCTCCAGACACTTTGTATGAATCCTTAGAAAATTTTCCGCCGGCATGCAACTTGCATAACACTAATTCAACTGCTGGTACTTTAAACTGCGGATGAATATCAACAGGAATGCCTCTTCCATTATCAATCACAGAAATCGAGTTATCTGTATGTATAATGACTGTAATTTCATTGCAAAAACCTGCTAGTGCCTCATCAATTGAATTATCAACTACCTCAAAAACAAGATGATGCAGGCCCTGAACTCCGGTTGTGCCTATGTACATTCCTGGCCTTTTTCTTACAGCATCTAAGCCCTCAAGAACCTGTATTTTTTCTGCTTTATAGTCTGACATTCTTATCAATAATTTTGTTATTCACATATTTAAATAGATTTGCATTGTAAAATTGGTTTTTAGGCCTTAAGAGTAAAGAATTCTAGGTTTTTAGCACTTTAAATATAACACTAAAAATGCTTTTAAAAATATATAATCAAAAAAAAGAAAAAAATTGCTTATTTTGAAATTTCAGAATGTATTTTTTCTAATGCGCTGGTCAAAGCAAAGAAAAGGTTATGTTCGGTTACTTCTGAGTTGAAATGCTTGCCATTTGCCAATAATTTAGCTTTTACCTCAAAGATGTTCTTGTTATCTGCCTTTTTCAAGGTCAATTTCAACTGCTCGATGTTCTCAATTGAATTTGACATTTTTTTAAGATGATTACCCACAATTTTTTTTACTATTGTCATTGAAGGCCTATCCACAACATTAAAACCGTTGAGAACAATGTTGCCGCCTAGATTTAGAATATCGTTCTGAGCCTCTTCTTCCATATATTTCACCCCGTTACTTTTATACAGCTCTATTTTTTATAAAAAGAAAAGACATCTATTTATATTTTATCAAACTATAGAACAAAGATTTAAAAGAAGGTATTTCATACTGAGGAAAATGGCAAAGATATATTTCGAGACATATGGATGCGCATTTAACCAATCAGACACAGAATTAATGATGGGTCTTCTTGAGGATGCAGGTCATAAAATAGTAAAGAGCATCAAAAACGCTGATATTATAATAGAAAATACCTGCACTGTGAAGGACCCAACAGAAGCTAAATTCATGTATAAGCTGAATGAACTGAAAAAATTGAAAAAACCAATAATAATTGCAGGTTGTTTGGCGCAGGTTAAGAAACATTCTTTTCCTGAATACTCTATAATAGGAGTTGATCAAATAGAAAATATCGTAGAAGTAGTAGAAGCAACATTAAAGGGAAATATTATTCAAATTATAGAAAAAAACAACAAGAGCAGACGACATCAGCTTCCAGTAATAAGGAGAAATAAATTCATTGAAATAATACCCATAAACAAAGGATGCCTGGGCTCTTGTACTTTCTGCCAGACAAAATTTGCAAGAGGCAAATTGCACTCTTATCATGAGAAAGATATAATTGAAAGAATAAAGAAAGTTATCAAAGAAGGAGTAAAGGAAATCTGGCTCACTTCACAGGACACAGGAGCATATGGCCTTGATATAAATTCGAATATAGTCAAATTGCTAAAAAAGATAATTAAAATCAAAGGTGATTTCAAGATAAGATTAGGAATGGCAAATCCGAATTTTGTATATAAGTTTAGAAAAGAGCTTGCAGAAATTTACAAAAATGAGAAGATGTTTAAGTTCTTGCATGTACCTGTGCAATCAGGAAGTGATAATGTTTTGAGAAAAATGAGGAGATATTATACACTTGCACAATTCAAGGAAATAATAAAATATTTCAGAGAAAAAATTCCAGATATAACAATTTCAACTGATGTGATTGCAGGATTTCCAGAGGAGAGTGAAGAAGATTTCAAGAAAACATATGATTTGCTGAAAGAATTGAAAATAGAGGTAGTGAATATCTCTAAATTTTCATTAAGGCCTGGAATAGAGGCCAGAGCATTAAAGCAGCTGGACACAAAAGTCATCAAGAAAATATCCACTGCATTGAGCAGATTATTTGAAAGCTATGCCTTGGAGCAGAAGAAAAAATATATCGGCAAGACACTCAATATTTTCTTCAATGAAAAGATAGACGGCTATTATGCAGGGAAAACAGACAATTATGTGAGTGTCATATATAAAGGAAGGAAAAATGTGCTTGGAAAAACATTGAAAATGAAAGTCAAGAAAGCCACGACTTTCAATATATACTGCTGAATTTTTATGTTCAAAATCTTGCTTCGCGGTTGTTGTCGGACTACGCTCTTTCTATGTTTTTTTTTGAATGCGGTTCCCTCCCGTAAGGAACATCCCCTTCCGCAAGTGCTTCTTATTGCGCTTCATCGCTTCGTGAATTGACAGCAACCTCGATTTTGAACATTATTGTCCAGAACATAGTTCTAGAAATAGCCTTCATACATTATTAATAAACAAGGACCATAGCATATATATATCATTAATTCCCAACCCACTGCTGCCTCTAAGGTAATCGGATTTTATCTCCGATTATCTTTTTTTTTAAAAACCCTTTTATATCTGCTGCTTTTTTTTCCCTCTATGAACATACTGGGAATAGAATCCACTGCCCACACATTCGGTATAGGTATAGTTAATGACAAGGGAGAAATACTAAGGATGTATTTACAACAGAGTCAGGAGGCATTATTCCAAATCAAGCTGCAGAGCACCATCTTGAAGTATGCGATAATCTCTTGAAAGAGGCTCTTAAAAAAGCGAATCTCAAACTTAAGGACATTAATCTTATATCATTTTCTCAGTCACCTGGAATAGGGCATTGTCTAAGAATTGGAGCAATGTTTGCAAGAGCATTGAGTATAATACACAAAATTCCTATAATTGGACATCTTGAGATAGGAAGATTAATAACAAAGGCCAAGGATCCTATTCTTCTTTATGTTTCAGGAGCAAACACTCAAGTCATAGCATATGAAGCAGGAAAATACAGGATATTTGGAGAAACTCTGGACATAGGTGTTGGAAATTTACTGGATGCATTTGCTAGAGAGCTTGGAATTGGCTTTCCGGGAGGACCTAAAATACAGGAACTCGCATCTAAGTCTAAGAAATATATAGAAATTCCTTATGTCGTCAAAGGAATGGACATCAATTTAGGAGGAATACTCACAAATGCATTACAGAAAATAGGAAATTATCCAAAAGAGGATATATGCTTTTCATTGCAAGAGACAGTATTCTCAATGCTGGTTGAAGTTGCTGAAAGAGCATTAGCACATACAGGAAAGAATGAGCTTCTTTTAGGAGGAGGAGTTGCATGCAACACAAGACTGCAGGAGATGTGCAAGAAAATGTGTGATGAAAGAAACGCGAAATTTTTCTGTCCACCTAATTCTGTTCTCGTAGATAATGGAGCTATGATAGCGTGGCAAGGCTATCTTGAATATTCTGCTGGAAAAAGAATGAGTATAAAGGATACAATCATAAAACCTTATCTCAGGACAGACGACATTGATGTCAATTGGAGATAATCTCAATACGAGAATTTAAAAATTATTCCATACTCAGTGTCTCCCTCAAATTCTTTAAATGCATATGCACCAATCCTGCAATACTTGAGAGGCAGGCTTAAATTTATATTAGCTTCATCAAGAAACACCTCAAAACTAGTTTTAAACTTGCCTATCTTTAATGAAGAGGTGACTCCTAAAAAATTCTGTTCCAGCTTTACTGCAGGCCCTACTCTGAACTTTTCTATTAAGTCACTTTCATAATTGTATGTGTATTTTTCAGTCAAGTTATTTATTTTCTCGTTTGCAGTAGTATACCAGTCATACATAAAAGTATTATGTAAAAGTTTTGCTACAAGCTCTCCTGCAAATCTTTTTCCTATTCTTTTTGCCTCATCTGTTATGAATTCAGGCAATTCTTCCTGGCTTTTCCTGTTCTGATAATATTTTGACTTGAGATAAGAATTTATGAAATCAGGGCTTGTTCGCAAGGAATAATAGTCAGTATTCTTTGTTATTTTATTTAATAAAGAACCTATTATACTGGAGAATGTGCCTACGTTCTTGACTAAATTCAAAAAGTTATTCTCTTTTTTTTCTTGTTCCTGCTCTTGTATTTTCTCAACCTTAAATGACTCTTTTTCTAATACTATCTCTTGAGCAAAAAGTTTTTGCTGAAACAAAGGTATTGATATTAAAGATAAGAGAATTCCTGTTAATTGCTTCTTCATCTTGCTTATTGTCATATTTGCATTTATAAAGTTTATCCTCTATTTTTAAGGTTGAATGTTTCTTCCACCAGATTTCTTCTTGCATCTATAATGTTAAGAAGGCATAAAGGTTCTTTTGCCTTGAACAATTTACGGTTCTTTTCTGTCAAGGTTATTATCATTCCTTTTTTGCTTAATCTCTGTAGCGCATCATATACATTTGTTCTGTGTATTCCTATGTTCTTTGATATGACATGGGCGCTTTGTTTTCCAGCATCAAGAAGATATAGATAGACTTTAGAGTCATTAGGAGAGAAACCCATGCTCACAAGGAGATTATATTTGGAATTCATAAAAAGAAATAGCAACTTTAACTATATAAGATTGTGTTGTTGCAGAGAGAACAAAAAAGAAGTGAGGATTCTCTTTCGAGGACCCATCACTATTTATTGTGCCAATAACCATTCGGAGGGGTGGGTTTTTTTAGAAAAACCTAGTGTTATGGCAACAATTTAGCATTAATACTACTATATAATGACAAAACACATATATAAATTTTTCCTTTTATTTATTATTAAATAGTAGTAATTATATTTATTTTCCATATAGATATAAATTAGAAAAACTTAAAAAGCTAGTTACATCACTCATCAATATGTTAGGTATTTTCACAGGCACAATGCACAAAGGATGTGATTATTCTAGATTAAAGCACATTGAAGAAAAGATCAATGGAAAAAAAATAGATCTTTACACAGATGGATTGTCTATTTGGATACAAAGGCATGGCATCAACTATAATATTCCGCCGCATAAAATAGATTACAAATCCAATATTCTTGCCATGGTCAAGAGAGGAGTGTCTCAGATAATAGGCGTGTCAGTTGCTGGTTCTCTGAAAAAAAACATAGAGCCAGGAAAAATTGTTGTTCCTGATGATTTTGTTAGATTCAAAGACATGCAAACATTTTGCGATGATTACATCTGTCATACAATACCTAAACTAAACACTGATTTGAGAAATATAATCTTTAAAGTCGCACAAAGAGAAAGAATAGAATTGATACAAGAAGGAACATACATTGATGTGAGAGGGCCCTCTTATGAAACCAACTCAGAAATAAGGATGTTTATGAATTACGGAGATATAATAGGCATGACATTAGGCAACGAAGCTACTTTATGCAGTGAAATCTCAATACCTTACGCAAGCATCTGCCCTATAAGCAATTTTGGAAATGGACTCTGTGATGAACCTTTATCTCAAGAAATAATCGATAAAAATATTAAGAGTATTATTCCTACGGTAAATAAATTGCTTGAAGCCCTGATTGAAGAATTAAGTCAAAAATAAAAAATCATTTATCAGCAAAGATTCTTTCGAAAAGCATCTTTAGCTCCTCGTGCTCTTTCCTAATCTTTTCAAGATATACCTTCTTTCCAGGATTAAGCTGATTGTGTTTTTCATCCCATTCTAGTTTGTTTATCACTGAGCGCAATTCACTTAGATGGTCTTGAACATCCTCTTTTTTATATTCGCTGATATTTTCATTTGTAATCTTCATATTATCACCCTTAATAATGCAATAAGCCACCACAATTATTAAACCTCTTATTAGATTGGCAAATACATAAGCAAGATATATTTTTTTTAGACTCTATATATTTAAACTTTTAGATAAACTCATCAGGAATTAAAACCAATGAAAAAGTATTTAAATTATTATTTAGATAGTGTTTAAATGAAGTTATATGCAGACTTACATCTTCATTCGAGGTTTTCCAGAGCCACAAGCGAGAATCTGAACTTAAAGAATCTTGAAAAATATGCATTAATAAAAGGCCTTGGATTGCTGGGCACAGGAGACATTACTCATCCTAAATGGCTCCAGGAGATTAAAGCAGAGACAGAAGAAAAAGAAGGGTTTTATTACACAAAAACAGGTTTTCCTTTTGTTCTTCAAGGCGAAATATCACTAATCTACAAACAGGATGGCAAAGGAAGAAGAGTGCATCACATAATATTGATTCCGAACATTGAGACAGCAGAACAGGTCCAACAAAGATTGTTAAAAATAGGAAGAATAGATTATGATGGCCGTCCGATATTCTCATGCAATAGCATTGAATTTGTGGAGATGATGAAAGAGATATCTGATGACATAGAAATAATACCGGCACATATCTGGACTCCATGGTTCTCTCTTTTTGGTTCCATGTCAGGATTTGATTCAATAAAAGACTGCTTCAAGGACCAACTCAATCACATCTACGCACTTGAAACAGGTCTCAGCGCAGATCCGCCAATGTGCGAACGTCTCTCACAATTAGACAAATTCAACTTAGTTTCTAATTCAGATTCTCATTCATTCTGGCCTTGGAGAATTGGAAGAGAATGCAATGTTCTTGACATAAAATTAAGCTATAAAAATCTTATCAGGGCAATTCGCCATAAGGAAGGTTGGCTTGGAACAATTGAAGTTGATCCATCTTACGGAAAATACCACTTTGACGGACATAGGGCGTGTAATTTTCATTGTTCTCCAAAACTAGCAAAAAAATACAATAATATTTGCCCGAAATGCAAGAGACCCATGACATTAGGAGTATTGCACAGGGTAGAGGAACTTGCAGACAGGGAAGAGAACAAGATTCCGCATATACACAAATATCAGAGTATTCTTCCTCTTGCAGAATTACTGGCACTTCATTATGGAAAGAAGATAGAATCTGTTTATGTCAGGCAGAGATATGATGAGATGATAAAAGATTTCAGAGATGAGATGAACATACTTTTAGACGCAACCGAAGAGGAGATGGAAAAAAAATTTGAAGATAAGAAAATAATAAAATTGATAATGGCCAACAGGACAGGAGAGATTCAAGTTGTTCCTGGCTATGATGGAGAATACGGAAAACCCATTCTAGGCGATAAAACAGTAACTTTGAAAGGACAAGCAGATTAAAAATCAAAACATTTTTATATCTTTATTTATTGAATAAAATTTAATGGAAAATACAGAAAAGCATGAACAAATAATAGAAACACCTGAAGGAGAGATAGAAATGCTTGAGGGCGAAGAATGCCCAATGTGCCATGAAAAAACCCTGACATTGACAGAGGGCGAACAGGAAGTGCCTTTTTTCGGAAAATGCTATTTGTTCTCAATGGATTGCAAGAGCTGCAAATTCCATAAAGCAGATATTGAAATAGAGCAGAAGCAGGAGCCAGTAAGATATACTCTTGAGATAAATTCTGAAGAGGATATGAAAATAAGAGTGATAAAAAGCTCAACAGCAACAGTAAAAATTCCGAGAATAGCCGAGATAACTCCTGGACCCAGCTCAAATGGCTATGTCACAAATGTTGAAGGCATTCTCAACAGGATAAAAGTCCAGACAGAGCATCTAAGGGATAATGCAGAAGATGAAGAAGACAGAAAAAAAGCAAAGAATCTCGTCAAGAAACTCATAGACATAATGTGGGGAAGAGAAAAAGCAAAGATGATAATAGAGGATCCAGAAGGTAATTCTGCGATAATATCAGATAAAGCTATAAAAGAAAAATTAAAATAAGAAATTATTTATTAAAAACATTATTAAAATTATTAAAAAAATTATTTAGTAAAAAAGCAGAAAACTAAAATAAAAAAATTATTTTTTCTTTGAATGTCCATTAGGTTTTTTTACAACAGCAGGATGCTCCTTGATATAGACAGTCATGCCATCTTTCACATCTTCCTGCAACCAAACATTGGCTCCTATATTGACATAATTCCCTATTGTTATAGGTCCCACTATTTTTGCACCCATGCCTATTACAACATGATTTTTTATTGTTGGATGCCTTTTATAATTTTTCGCGAGCTCGCCGTTTTCTTTTTTCATAAAATGCAATGCACCTAAAGTGACTCCCTGATACATTCTTACCCAATCTCCAATTTCAGATGTCTCGCCTATAACAATTCCAGTGGCATGGTCCATAAAGAAATATTCTCCTATTTTAGCGCCGGGATGAATATCTGCGCCTGTTATCTGATGAGTCATCTCGCTCAGTTCTCTTGGATAGGAAGGAACTCCCATTTTGTAAAGTTCATGTGAGACTCTATGCATCATTATTGCCTTGAATCCAGGATATGCCCTTATAATTTCTGTATATGAATGTGCTGCAGGGTCGCCTTTGTATGCTGCTTCAACATCTTTTTTCAGCATTTCTCGAATATCAGGAAATTTGCTGACAAGATTTTTTGCTATTTCCTCTGAATTATCTATGTACGCATCCAGCACTTTGGCGAATATTCCAATAGTCTGTTGCAATTCGTCTCGTAATTCGTCGATATCTTCTGCAATAGTAGCATTATTGAAATATTTTGGAAAAAGCAAGGACTGAATAATTTCAAGCTCATCAAAAAATTTTCTTTCCACAAAATCTTTGGCCTCTTTAAGGAACATTTCATTATCTGATTGGTATGATTCAATCATTTTTACTGTTATTTCATCTAAACTTAAACTATGCTTTTTTTCATCATACATTTTTTATCCCTCCTTGAACATTTATGCATTATATATGCGTCACGCATAAGTATCATATCACCAATTTAGACATTTTGATTGAGATATTTGAATCTAACAACAATAGCAACAACAAGTATAGAGAAAATTACAGAAAAGATTTTTCAATGTTTGAGTGGTTATTGAAATAATTTGTGTTTTCATTTTGGATGAGGAATTTTATTCTGTTTAAAAATATTATGAATCCTTAGGGTATGTTTAAAATCTCCTACTTTGTCTGGCCATGCCTTGATTTACTGCGTAAATCTGCGGCAAATCAAGGCACAGACGGAGATTTTAAACGCAAAAGAATGCTTTAAAATGAAAAATATTTAAACAAGAAGGCCTATAAACTCAAAATCATGCAAAATTATCAATTCCCTGAGGGAATGAGGATTTCTAGCATAAAAGAAAGAGAGGCATACTATAGAAAAGAATTCACAAGAAAAGAAGAGAAAAGGATAAAGAAATGGTTGAAGGATTATAAAAAACCAGTAATAACAATGGACCTTGGCACTGATTCAGGCATATACAAAAAAGGTTATGAGAAGCTCTACAAGAAGAGCATGATATATTTTGAAAAAAAAATAATAATTAATGAATTGAAGAAAAACTTGCTTAAGTATCTTCCTGAAGATGCTTATTATGCAAGAAACATGTATGATGAGAAAGGCAAATGGATAGCTCAGGAACTTGCTTTTGACCTGGACCCAGAAAACATAAGTTGTGATAAATGCAATGAGTACAAGAATGTATATTCTTTTTGTCCAAGATGTTTTGAGAAAGTCAGAAGACAAGCAATCAGACTTTACAAATTAATGAGTAAAAGATTCAAAAAAGTTAAGATAGTTTATTCTGGAAGAGGTTTTCATATCCATGTATTTGACAAAAAAGGTTTTGAAATGAGCTTCAAGGAAAGAAGAAAATTAACAAGAATGCTTCTAAAAAAAGGGTTTGCAATAGATGAATGGGTAACAAATGGCCACATTGATTTGATAAGATTGCCATATAGTCTTCATGGCCTGATATCAAGAAAAGTGCTTCCTCTTACACTCAAACAATTAGAAAGATTTAATATAGATTCAAAATTGACAAAACCGAAATTCGTAAAATAAAGTTAGTTTTTTAGAAAAAAATAGAAAAAAGAAGATATTTATCTATCTTCTTTTCTTCTTTCTTCCATAATAATATTTCTTTTTCTTTGCCTTTTTCTTCTTAGCTACTTTTTTCTTTGCCTTTTTCTTTTTCACTGCTTTCTTTTTGGCTTTTTTCTTGGCAACTTTCCTTTTTGCTTTCTTTTTAACTGCTTTTTTTACGGATTTTCTTCTTTTTTTAGCCATCAGCTTCACCTCGTAAGATAATTTTATATTAATTGAAGATTAGTCTTTAAATATTTTATCTTTTTTTTGTTAAATTCTTCTTTTTTATCTATGTTTTTTGTTTAAAATCGAAAATCAAGCCACTTTCTTTTTAATTCTTGGAAATGAAATATCAATAGGAGCAATTGTCTCAAGATATTTTATATCTTTTTTTTCAAACCATAATTTTTTATTGAAAAGTTTTTTACAAGCTTTGTCTAAATCTTCATAAAATATATTTTTTTTGCCTTTATCAAACTCCAGAATTCTGAAATAACAGTTAAAGAACTCCCTGAATTCAACAAGCCTCCTGTAAAAAAGATTTTCATATCTCTCATCCTTATACCATCCTTCAATAAAATGAAGCATGCTTTCATGGTCAGTTAATAAATAAGTTGATGAGAAGTTAGAAGATAGATTATAGTGACTAAGCTTTTTCTGCACTATTTTTGGAAGATGTGTTGGATGCACATGGTGGTTTCCGCCCATAACAACAACACAATCATATTCTTGTGCGGTTCTTGCTATTATATCAGCTGCAAAAAAGTCTCTTTTTATAAGGCTGGTCTCGTCTCTTTTATCTGTGCCTCTTACACATATCTTATGCTCTTTGCAATACTTCAGCAAATCTTTGTAGTTCTCCTTTTTAAAAACTTTTCCTATAAATCTTTCTTGAGATAAAATCCCTTCAATATTTGATATTTGCGAGAACAATTTTTCAAGTTTTATCTCTCCATTTATGTATTTTTCAATCTCTGCATTATAAGGCACAAACTCAAGACACAGCGCAAATTTCTTGTTGTTTTTTTTAAGAATATCATATATACGTGTAAAGAGCCTTAAGTTCTCTTTTAGAATTGTCTTTGAATTGTGCATCTCTCCTATATAAACAATCCTGCTTGAAACCGCTTTCTTCAAAAAATCTTCTTCATTGCTTTCCTGAAGAGTTGAAGAAGGTCTTGTTTCCTCAATATATAATAAGAGCTCGTTATCAAAACTTCTCTTTGCGTCTTCAAATAAAAGAAAAGAAAGTATTTTTATAAGATCCTGATGTTTTTCTTCGATATCTTTCTTTTTTTGTTTTTTATCTTCTTTTTTCATAAGAATATAAGAATAGAACAACAGTTCTTTTTAAATGTTTTTATCTTTTTTTATTTTATTTTTTTATTTTATTTTTATTTTCTATTTTTTTATTTTTTTTTTTTGTTTTTTTTTTTTTTTTTTTTTAAATTACTTTCCAAATTAATAAGGTTTTTCACTTTGCCGAAAAAATAGGTCTCTTTGCCTACTATAAAAACCTCAAAATTAGAAATATCTCCTTTTAGGAAAGGGCTCAAAAGCTGCTCTTTCAATATATCAGTGCCCTCTGTTACAAGATTAAATGATGGCATTACTATCAATATTTTTTTTCTAAACCTGCCCTTTAGAAAGCATTTGAATGTTTCTGTATGAAAACTCTCTCTCAAGGATATGGCAGGATGCTCGTGGCCGATTATCAATATTCTGAATGATTTGATATCAAAATCAGGAAGAATGTCTCCGTGCATTATCAGAATATCATCAATTATCTCATAATTCTTAAGTTTTAGGTTTTTTTTCTCTGCTATTGGGCCCAATATTGTATCATGATTGCCCTTTATCAGCACAATCTCTTCACTGTGTTGAGAGCATAAATCCAGAAATTTCAAGGTGTCTGTCCATTCTTGTCTTGAAATCTGGCCAAACTCATGTTTTAAATCACCATTTATTACTATTTTTTTGAATTTTCGACCTTCAAAGATTTTTTTTGCTTTCTGCATCATATCGCTAAAATGAAATCTTGGTATGAGAATTCCTTGCTTGTTTAGAGCTTCTTCATAACCTATATGCAAGTCAGAAAGAATTATTATATTTTGTTTCTTGAGATAAAGGGCAAGGTCTATGGTACTAATGCCTTCTGCTATTTGCATTTCCTCATTGTTGCTAAACTACTATAAAAACATTATTGAAAACTCAGAAAATACTCTGAAAGACCTTCTGAGATAGGGCTTTTTTTCAGTCCGCATTTCAGGAAAAAACGCTCAAGTTCAGGAAAAGCCTTTGTAAATATACCTCTATAATTACTCTCTTTTGCAAAGATTTTTGCAGCTTCTACCATGGCCTTGCCATATCCTTTTCCGGGAAAAGGCGTGAAGAGTCTGTCTAGCTCAATAATCTCTTTGTTTTGTTCTGGCACAAGATATGCTGACCCAACTACCTTATCATTTTTTAGAAGATTTAACCTGAAACATTCTCCTTCATCAGTTATTTTTGCTAAAACTCCTTCTATCTTTATTTCATTTATATGAGTCATTGACCACCCCAAAGCGCAGCATACAGTTTACACTTACTCACTTGCTGTAAATGCGCTATTCCCCAAATACTTCTTTGATGTCTTGAATTTTTATTTTTTGGCGATTATTTCTTGTGACGAACTTGCAGAGATCTTCGCAGTTCTCGAGTAATATTCTTGGATTTCTGAAAGATTTCTCCCAAAGAGCCTTGATAATATCATTTCCAATGATTTGATTATCCTTTATCCTAGACCTTATTATTATTACTGCATCATCTTCTGTCAAAGGCTCGAGTTTAATCACTCTGTTTCCTATCCTGTTTCTTAATGATGGTGTAAAATTAGATTTATCATAACTGATTCCTGCAAAAACAACAGATTTGAAAAAGCCTTCATCAAAATAATATTTTATCTTCTCTGAATTCTTTGCTGAAATAGAATTGACTTCATCAAGAAGAAGTATCATATCTCTTGGTTTTATCTTGAATGTCTTACCAAACCAGCCGTATCTTCCTTCAAGCAAATCATCAATGTCAAGCTTTTCATCTATTTTATTGCAATTGAAATATATTACTTTCTTGTTACCCCGAAATTTTGAAATGATATGCTTCATTATAGATGTCTTTCCTGTGCCAGGAGCTCCTTCAATATACAGCATTGAGCCTGACTTTACTCTATAAAATATCTCCCTGAGTATGTTGTTATAGCCTATAAGTTCGTATTGAAGCGAGGGACGTATAGAAAAAGGATTATTTTCAAACCCCAATTTCTCATACCAAGTAGCTTGAAAAGGATCCACCCTGTCTATTTCATTCATCGTCGAGAAGATGTTGCCTGTATGTTTATATATTTTATCGGTATGGAATAATTACTAATTAGTAAAATACTTAATCAGTAAACTACTTGGCCAAAAAAAGAAAATAAAAAATTAAAAGATCACATGGCGTCTTTTTGCACCCATAATCTTGCAATCTGTTCTGCTTCAGCCTCTGTTAATTGAGTTTGTTTTAGAATATTGCGCTTTATTTTGTTTATAGAACCTAGCTTTTGCCCTGGATTAGGAAATTTAATGTTAACCACCCCCGAAATCAGTCAACAGTTAACTGTTACAGTTAACAATACTTGACTGCACCATACAGATTTTTAGGATTTTCTTTTAAATATATTTTGGTACATATTTGTAGAGATTTGTATACTGATTTAGAAATAATAAACGGGGAAAAGGGGGGTTATTATAGCTAGAAACTTCTAACTATAGCACCCCTGCCATTAATCGTGATAAAAGTATAGATGCAATATAATAAATAACAAGTGAAGATATTATGAATATCGGAACATAATTCAAGCCCTGCTTTACATTTCCTTTT
>JBBIVF010000009.1:22790-23599 GCA_037439845.1 Candidatus Woesearchaeota archaeon | reverse complement strand
CTGACAGATTTCAGAAGACAGAGGATTTTAGCAGACAGCTACAGAAAACAAAAAACTTCATTCCCGGGCTTACCGCCAGGAATGAAGACAATTGCCTTCATCGACTAGGGTTGGGGGTGGTAAGAAAAAAATGAAGGCAAAAATGAAAATAAAAAAATCTATCTTATCATTTCTATGCCGAGCTCATTTCCTAATTTGCTTCTTTCCTTGGCAGCATGCTTTGGATCTATTTTTCCTAATATCCACGGTGATTTGACGCCTGTTATGATTGTCATCACGCAAATCTTTCCTTTCATATCATCAGAAACTCTTGCCCCCCATATTACGTTAGCGTCTTCATCCATAGCTTCTGTGACAAGCTCTCCTATCTCATTTATTTCGTCCAAGGTCATCTCTGGTCCTCCTGATACATGAATAATTGCTCCTGTTGCTCCTTCATAGGTGATGTCAAGCAAGGGATTGGATAATGCTCCTTTTACAGCTTCCTGAACTCTATTTGTTGTATCTGAAACTCCAACTCCTATTGCTGCTACTCCTCCGTTTGTCATGATTGCTTTTACATCTGCGTAATCCAGGTTAACTAATGAAGGCACTGCGATTGTCTCAACTATTCCTTTTATCATTGTTGCTATTAGTTCATTAGCTACTGCAAAAGCTTGATAAACCGGAAGATTACCTGCAATCTGCACGAGCCTGTTGTTATCTATTACAATAACTGTGTCTGAAACTTGTCTCAACGAGCTTAGGCCTGCTTCTGCTTTGTCAATTCTTGCTCTTTCTATCTTGAATGGCATTGTTACAGTTCCTAT
>JBBIVF010000009.1:0-22747 GCA_037439845.1 Candidatus Woesearchaeota archaeon | reverse complement strand
CCTGTTCCTGTTCCTCCGCCCATACCTGCGCATACAAAGACCATATCAGCATCTCTCAAAAACTCCTTGATCTGTGACAATGATTCGTTAGCTGCTTCTGCTCCTTTACCTGGGAAACCTCCACAACCCAAACCTCTTGTTACATCCTTTCCTAACAGTATCTTCTTGTCAGCTTCAATAATATTCAAGTGTTGCAAATCTGTGTTGCAGGCAATTATTTCTGCTCCCTGATGCCTTTCTTGTAGAGCCAGTTGATCATGTTTGATCCTCCGCCTCCTACACCAATAACTTTGATATTAGCCTGTCCTACATCAAACTCTGGCTCACTTTGTTGCTGTTTTATTGCATTGTTTATGATAAAATCCATGTTTTTCTAACCCCCTTTTGTTTTGTTTTTTTTTATTGGATTATTAATCAGCTGCCGAAAAATATAAATACCAGTGCAGCAATTATTCTATTAGAAAAAGCATTCGCCAAAATGTTTTTTTACCAAAAATTTTCGCCAAAAATTTTTACAATAGTTTTTCGCCAAAAAAACTTTATTTCTTTTGCTCTTATTACATTATAAATACTTTTCTATACTACAATATATACATTACCGTAAATCAGTATGGTTATTTGTATATTATTATGTTTTAAGTTCTTATAAGATAATGTAAATTACATATTTAATAGGACTATTTTATTATAATATTGATGAGGACCTTTATTCTAATCTCAAATAGACATTTTTTTATAATCAACATGAACATACAAATCAATGCTTTATATGATTGGAATTGGTCTTGGAAATGAAAAAGATATCTCTGTTAGAGCTCTTGAGATAGTAAAGAAGTGTGACTTTGTATATTTTGAAGATTACACCTCGTTATTGACTGATGCTTCTATTAATGACTTAGAGAAACTTTATGGAAAAAAAATACGAGTTGCAAACAGGGAATTAGTTGAGAAAGGTGAAGAAATAATAAACGAAGCCATAACTAAGGATGTGGCTTTTTTAGTGGCAGGAGATGTTTTTTCAGCTACAACTCATTCTGATCTTTTTCTGAGAGCAAAACAAAAAAAAGTTGAAGTTGAAGTAATTTTTAATGCAGGAGTGTTTAATGCAATTGGTCTTACTGGACTTCAGCTCTATAAGTTTGGCAAGATAACTTCAATAGTTTTTCCTGCAGAGAATTATTTTCCGACTAGCTGCTATGATGTGCTTAAGATTAATTTGAAGAATAAAATGCATACCCTGATGCTGTTAGATATAAAAAAAGATGAAAATAAATTCATGACAATAACTCAAGCAATAAACCTTCTTCTTGAGATGGAAAATAGAATAAAAGGTAAAGTATTCTCAGAAAATACTTTTATTGTTGGATGTGCAAGATTAGGTGGAAAGGATTTTGTTATTAAAGCAGGTTTGGCCAGAGATATTTTAGGCTATGACTTCGGCAAACCTCCTCATTGCCTTATTGTGCCCGGAGAGTTGCATTTTATGGAAGAAGAGATGCTTAGATTATGGAAATAATCATTTTTTTAGAACTATAATATTACCTCTGCCTTTCTTAATCTTCTCAATCAAGCCTTTACTTTCTAATTCTGATATCATCAAAGATACTTTTCCTTCTGACCAAGGCAGTTGTTTCCTGATATCTTTTTGGGTTGTTCTTCCATCCTGAGAATGTATTATTGCTATAACTTGCTGAAGATCTGAATCCAAAGAAATCGCATTAGGAGGAATCTGAGTCACATTAGATATTTTCTGAGATTCTTCAACAATATCTTCTTTGTGCTCTTCCTTTGAAATAACTTCAACATCTGATATTTCTGGCTGAAGCTGTACAGAATAAATAGCCTGCTCAATTTCTACATCATCTTCTGATTTTTTTTCTGTTCTGCTAAATTTTGGGGCTTTGCCATAGAAAAATATAACTGCAACTATTGAGGCCAATATGATAAAACCCGCGGCATAGCCTGTATATTTGTAATACCTGGATCTTGAGGTGAAAGTAGCATATCCTGTTGTTTCAAGAAGACTGATTTCATCGCTTATATCCGGAAATAGAATTAGGTCTAAATTATATTCTTTATTATAATCAACTTGGATATACTCTATTGTTTGAGCTTGCAAAAAACCATCCTTAAAATATTTGGCAGTGACACTATAATAGCCAGGAGCAACATTAACACTATACTTAGAATCTGCAACCACTATTGTTGGTTTGGGAGTTGTATTGATTGAAACAATCACATCCTCCTGAACAGTCTCAAGGTCGTAATTATATATATTGCCGAAAATCAAAGAGGTATTATTCTCAGCCAGCACAAAAGGTATTAAAACTAATACTAGAGCTAATGATAATATAATACAAAAAACATATTTTTTGTTCATTTAAAATACATTATACTTTATGGAGTTTAAAAATATTTCTGTAAAGTTTTAAATTGGTAAAATGAGCTCCATAAAGTTTAATAACGATAAAATGAGCTTAATTTATTTTTTTTACGTAAGTATATTTATAAATAAGTTGGATTATGTAAATTATGTTGTCTTTAAACGGGTCAGGACTAATGGTCCTAACAGGAGGACAAAAAAGTTGTCCTCCAAATTTATTTTTTCTCAATTTTTTAATATATCCTGTTCCTAAAGTATCAGAAAAGAGGCTAAAAAAATGAAAAAAAACCTAATTCCAATTTTAGTGTGTCTTATTGTACTTTCTATAATACCAATCACAGCACAGAATCAAATAATAGACATTAGCTCAAATGATGCTAGCATAAAGAGAGAAATAAGCAAAGACAAGCTTATGCTTGAAAAGAAAAGATACATTGATGCAGAGCAAAAATATGAGACTGCATTAAACAAAGTGGAATTGAGCAAAAATATGCTGATTCATGATAAAGATGAGTTTGATGCTTGCCTGGATGATTATTCAAAAAAGTCAGAATGTACAGTAATAATAAATGAGTATAAGAACAATTCTATCCAGCTGCTCACAAATACATTGCTGGTACTTGAAAACGGAATAAACATGATAAAATCCAAGATAGCCTCCAATGAGAATATGGACGAACAAACAGCTATACAAATAATCGCTGAATTAGATGAAAGCCTTAAAATCATAGAAACAGAAAAAGAGAAGGTGAATGCGCTGTCAGAAGAATCTTCTTATGAAACTATAAAGGCAATGAGAGATGAAATCAAAACATTGGTGTCAGTGACAAAAGGAGTGATGAAGGAATCAGTGGCCAAGCTTGTATTGGCAAAAATGTCAGGTATTTTGGTAATGTCCGAAAAGCTTTCTGGAAAACTTCAAGGCAAACTTGAAGAACTTGAGGCACTTGGTAATGATATATATGTTGCAACTGACAAAAAAAAAGAATTCGATTCAAAGATAGAGAATGTGAAAAACCTGCTTACAGAAGCATCAAAACTCTTAGTCACTAATGAGAAGCAGCAATTGAATGAGGCGCATGAAAACTTGATTCTTGCCTATCAGGAGCTAAAAGACGCTCACATAATATTGAAAGAGCTGATCCAAGAGATAAAACCTAAAAGCGATATAAGAAAGGTGAAACAATGAAAAAAATAATGGCAGTCTTGCTTTTATTATTGCTTTTTCTTGTTCTTTTAGGATGCAAAAACAAGGTTTCTAAGGAAAAAGGGCAAGAATTGAATGAATCTGAAGTCTCTCATGTTAGTTCTGGAATACAAGAAATTGAAAAAGATCTCGAAGAACCAGAGCTTGCAAATCTGGAAAAATATCTTGACGCAATTTGAATATTTATTATTTGAATATTTCTTATTTGAATGTTTATTATTTGAATATCTATAAATTCTTTATTCAATTACATATATTTTGTTTTTGCCTGTTTCTTTATTTTCTATTTCGTACTGTGTATATGTATCTTCAACAATTATTTCTGCAGAAACATTAGGATAAGTAATTTTTCTAAATGACATATCCTTTACTTTAATTTTATATTCTTTCACAGTCTGTAGCTGACCATCTGAAACAACAACTTTCATTGTCTTTGTTCCTGGCTCGGTAAATTTTCTAATATGACTGCTTTTTGTGTCAGTATGCGAATCTAATAAGCCAAAATCGTATGTATAAGTCAGGGCATCTCCATCAGGGTCTGTTGCAATTGTGGTGAAATTCACAGGTTCATTCAGATAAAATATTCTTTTTTTAGGCAAAAGATCATTGATGATTGGAGCCCTGTTTTTGTTTTTAATAATTACCTCAATGTCTTTCAATGTCTCTTTTTCACCATCGCTGGCAGAGATTATTATATGTTTGGTAACTTCTCCTGATGTCAGGTAATCATAAGTGATTGGCCAATAAAACTTGTTGCCTTCTATATAGTATGATTCCTTTGAATCTTTATCTTTGATGAAATATTTGACTTCCTGGCCATCAGGATCAGTTGCAAGTAGCTCTAATTCAAGTAGAGAATTTTCACTCACTATTTGTTTTGGTATTTGCTGTGGCCAATCAGGAGCTCTATTGACATTTTTAACTGTTATTGTAATTGTCTTTTTTTCTGTGGCTTTTCCATCTGTTGCAGTTATTGTTACTTTATGTTCTCCTGCATCCTCAAACCCAACATATCTGGAGAAATTAGTCATCCAGCCTTCAACTTTGACTTGCAATTCATCTTGATCAGGGTCATAAACTTCTGGTTCAAGCTCAAAAAATGTGTTTTCATTTATCTCAATATCCTCGTTTTTTATTTCTGGAGGTTGATTCTTATTAAGCACTTCTACAATTACATCTTTTTTGACTGTGTCTTTTTTATCTGTCGCAGTGACTGTGACTACATGCTCACCTTGATCATCTAATCCTGTCTTCTTTTCGTCAGAATTCATCCATCCAGAAATAGTATAAGTTACATTATCTCCGTCAGGGTCAGTTACATTAATCTTCAACTTGACTCTTTCTTCTTCTGTGACAGTGATTTTTTCATCTGTTTTTATTACAGGAGGCTGGTTCTTATTCATAACTTCGATAATAATTTTACTAGAGATATTTATTTTTCCGTCAGAAACCATAACTGTAACAGTATAATTTCCAGCATCATTATATCCTGTTTGCCAGGTGCCATCTGAAGAAAGCGGCTTTGAGTAACTATATGTTAGTTTATCATTATCAGGGTCTTCTGCAATAACTTTAAGATTAATAAAGTCGCCTTCACTTACTTTGAATCTTTGCAGGTCTGTGCATTTATTCATCACAAAAAAAGAGGTATTCATGTTCTTGCTGAAGTTATCCATAAGACATTTTCCATTCAAATTTATTTCCATAAGATACTGGCCTTCTTTTAACCAACCTATGTCTTTTGGTATGGCAATGATGGTCCAGGTGCCTGTTTTGCCTAGCTGAACTTGCTTATCTTTCTCTTTTTTATGTATAAGCAACCCTCCTTTTGGATCATAGAGTTTCCATTCAAGCACATATGAGACTTCAGTATTAGGATAATCAAATCTAAGAACTGCTGTTAGATTTTCTGTACAATCATAAGCATCTTTTGATGGCTGTATTATGACATTCCTGATTTCGCAAATCTGAGAGAATGCGGTTGGAAAAAAAACTAAGAAACATAATACCATAATAAATACTATAAATAACAATTTCTTCATTCCCCCAACCTCCTGCTTGATTACCCTTCTTATTTTTTACACTTATCTTGCCAAAAGCTTTATTTCTTTGATGACAGGCGCCCTGTTCACATTTTTCACAGTTACTGTTATAGTCTTCTCTATTTTTAGCTTGCCATCTGATGCAGTCACTGTCACATTGTATGTTCCAGCATCTTCAAAAGTAGTCTGATACTTTGAAGTTTTCATCCATCCTGAATATGTTATTGTAATGCTATCATTGTCCTTGTCTTTAACTTGAGGAGACAATACTATTAAATCTCCTTCTTCTACTATCACATTATTCAATGATGACGCAACAAATTCAGGAGCATGATTAAGCTTATTCACAATCAACTTCACAAATTCTTTGACAGATGTTTTGCCATCGCTTGCATTAATGCTAATATTATACCTGCCTGCATCTCCTTCTTTTGTCTGCCATTCTCCTTTCTCATTAAAAGGTTCGCTGAATTTGACACTGAGATCATCTTTGTCAGGATCCTCAATGACATAAGCTATTTTGGCAAGTTCAGTTTCTGTTACTGTTATTGTATCATTATCCAATCTTATTACAGGCGCCCTGTTCTTGTCAATAACTTCAATGTTAATCACTTTTTCAGATATCTTTTTTCCGTCTGACGCTGTAATAATTACCTTATGTTTTCCTGACTCATTGTATTGAATCTCTTTTATATCTGAGTTCATAAATCCTGAATATGTTACAGTGACTTTGTCTCCATCCTGGTCAGATACTTTTGGCTTGAGTACTATCTTTTCGCCTTCTCTGAATGTGAAATTCTCTTTTATCTCAATTGTGGGAGCATGATTCAGCACATCAATAAACAATTTTATTTTTTTCTTGTCTGTGAGTTTTCCGTCAGAGGCTTTGACCTCTACCATATATTCACCTGCATCTCCTTCTTTTGTCTGCCAGGTTCCATCTGCAGAGAGAGGTGAAGAGTATGTCAAGGTAATTTTGTCCTTGTCAGGATCATCAACAACAACATCCAACTTTATCAAATCAGTTTCTTTTGCCCTTAATTCATAATCATAGTCTTTTCCTTTCACCGCAACAAGCTTAACATTTGACAATGCAACTGTTGGTTTGGTTTCTGTTTTATTATCCTCTATTTTAACATCTTTCTCACTTTCTATTGGCTGAGTCTTTATGTCTTTTGCGATATCAACCGGTTGTGTGACTGTTTTCTTGTCTGATTCCAAATCAGATTTTATATCACTCACTACATCAACCTCCTTATTTGATGGCTCTGTTTTTTCAGGAAGTTTCATATCTTCTTTTATTTTATTTATGTCAATGACATTTACTCTGCCTTTTTCAATTTTGCATCCTGTAAAGAACACAAAACCAAATATGAATATTGATATTAGTATTAAAGTAAAATACTTGTTTTCAATAAATGACATTTTACCACCTCTCTCCTTTATTGCCCAAACTTTTATCATGAACATAAAATCCGTTTTAAACAGCAAATTTGCTAAATCCTCAAGTAAGAATTTTTAAAAAACTAGTATTTAAAATTTTGTGAAAAAAAATAAAATCAAATCAACAAAACTTTTAAACTCAAGATGTAGTCACTAACAATCAAGAAAAACCTTTTTTTATTTTATCAAAGAAACTTTTACTTCCTGTTTTAGATTCTTTTGCAAACTCTCTGAGAAGCTCTTCTTGTTTTTTCGTTAATTTTTTAGGAGTCTCCACAACAACTCTCACAAACTGGTCTCCTGGTACTCTTGTTCTCAAACTAGGGATGCCGCATCCTTTCATTCTGAAAACAGTATTTGTCTGGGTGTGAGGAGGAATCTTTAGCAATGCGGTTTTGGTTAAAGTAGGGACTTCAATCTCATCTCCAAAAACAGCCTGTACAAAGGAAATAGGCACATCTAAGAAAATATTTGAGCCGTCTCTCTTAAACAACGGATGCGGCTTGACGTGTATAAATATGTAAAGATCTCCTGGTTCTGCTCCAATTCTCGATTCTCCTTCTCCTTGCACTCTTAATCTGGACCCAGAATCCACACCTGCAGGGATATCAACTTCTATTGTTTTTATTTTTCTTATTAATCCTGCTCCGTCGCATTCCTTACATATTTTTTTGATTATAGAACCTCTTCCATTGCATTTTCTGCACTGGCTTGATGTCTGAAACAATCCAAATGGAGTTCTTCTTGATACTCTGATATAGCCTGTACCATGACACGAATCGCATTTCTCAAATTCTTTGCCTTTTTCTGCACCCGTGCCTTTGCAATCTTCACAGACCTCATGTTTTGGTATCTTTATCTCTTGTTTAATGCCTGTTGCTGCTTGCTCAAGACTGATATCAAGATCATATCTTAAATCATCTCCTCTTTCTCTTGCTCTTCTTCCTGCTCCAAACCCCCCAAAGAAAGAATCAAAAATGTCATTTATGTCAAAATCAAAACCAGAGAAACCAGAGAACGGGTCAAAATCATGAGCGCCGAAATCAGCTGTGCCAAAGCGGTCATATTGGTCTCTTTTCTTGTCATCCATCAGAACAGATGCAGCTTCATTTATTTCCTTGAATTTCTCGGCAGCATCCGGACTTTTATTGAGATCAGGATGATATTTTTTTGCTAATGTCTTGTAGGCTTTCTTTATTTCCTCCTTTGATGCATTCTTTTCCAATCCTAAAATCTTGTAGTAATCCTTTTTCATTTTTAACATAAAAAACCCAAATTCCCTGTCTATGCAAACAGGAAATCCGGGTTCTTGGGTTTTTATTTCTTTGATAGGGAATTAATTTTTATTGTCCTTATCTTTCTTATCTCTTACTTTGAAATCAGCATCATATACGTTCTCATCACTAGCAGATGTGTCTGGGCCCTGTTGTTGTGGTCCTTGTTGCTGGCTTTGAGCTGCCTTGGAATAAAGTTCAATTGAAAGCTCTTGGACTATCTTATTAAGCTGTTCCATCTTTGTTTTGATGCTAGACACATCCTTTACTTCTGCCTCAAGCAATTTTTTAAGTTCGGCTATCTTTTCTGTAATAGGAGCGACTTTTGCCTCATCAACTTTTCCTTTTACTTCATTTAGTAGCTTTTCAGTAGCGAAGACAAGACTATCTGCATGATTAATAGTTTCTACTTCCTCTCTTTTCTTCTTGTCTTCTTCCTCGTGAAGCTTTGCTTCTTTCATCATCTTTTCTATCTGCTCCTCAGTAAGGTTTGTAGTTGCTGTTATTGTAATTTTCTGCTCTTTTCCAGTAGCAAGATCCTTTGCTAAAACATTTACTATACCATTAGCATCAATATCGAAAGTCACTTCAATTTGTGGTATGCCTCTTGGAGCAGGCGGAATTCCCACAAGATCAAATCTTCCTAGGGTTATGTTGTCTTGCGCCATCGGTCTTTCTCCTTGCAACACATGTATGGAGACAGCAGTCTGGTTGTCAGCTGCAGTTGAGAATATCTTTGATTTCTTTGTTGGGATAGTGGTATTTCTTTCTATGATAGGAGTCATAACTCCTCCTAATGTTTCTATGCCAAGAGTCAATGGAGTCACGTCCAGCAACAAAATATCTTTTACCTCTCCTGCTAGCACTCCTGCCTGAATCGCTGCACCTAATGCAACTGCTTCATCAGGATTAACTGATTTGTCTCCTTCTTTTCCTATTAGCTTCTTGACAAGCTCCTGAACAATAGGTATTCTTGTTGAGCCTCCAACGAAAATTACCTTATCTACTGTGGTCATGCCTGCATCCTTTAATGCCTGTTTTGTCGGCTCTTCAAGTTTCTTGAGTATATCTGATATTAACTGCTCAAATTTTGACCTTGTCAATTCCATATTGATATGTTTTGGTCCATTCTGGTCTGCTGTTATGAATGGCAATGATATTTCTGTTTTCATTTTTGAAGATAGCTCTATTTTCGCTCTTTCAGCTGCTTCTTTCAATCTCTGAAGAGCTACTTTATCCTGTCTAAGATCAATACCATGCATTTTCTTAAAATCATCATTTATGAAATCTATAATTTTCTCATCTATATCATCTCCTCCAAGATGATTATTTCCTGATGTAGCTTTTACCTCAAAAACGCCTTCTCCTAATTCAAGTATAGAAACGTCAAATGTTCCTCCTCCGAAATCAAAGACAAGGATAGTGTGGTCATTGCCTTTGTCAAGACCATATGCTAGTGCTGCTGCAGTAGGCTCATTTATTATTCTCAATACTTCAAGACCTGCTATCTTTCCTGAATCTTTTGTTGCTTGCCTTTGCGAGTCAGTAAAGTAAGCAGGGCATGTGATAACTGCCTTTGTAATCTTCTCCCCTAAATATGCTTCTGCATCCCTTTTCAGCTTCTGTAATATCATTGCAGATATTTCCTGCGGAGAATAAGTTTTACCATCTATTTTTACCTTATAGTCAGAACCCATATGTCTTTTTATTGACCTTACTGTGTGGTCTGGGTCCACTATAGCTTTCCTTTTTGCAACATCTCCCACAACAATCTCCTTATCTTTTATGTGGACAACAGAAGCTGTAGTGCGCTGACCTTCTGAATTTGGTATTATAACTGGTTTGCCTCCTTCCAGCACAGCCACTGCTGAGAATGTTGTTCCAAGATCAATACCTATGATTTTTGACATTTTCTCAACCTCCATTATGATGTTTTGTATTCCCTAACTTTCTTTTTTGTTTCTTCATCAAATATTTCATCAGGCTTTGCGCCGGGCACAATATGCCCATTTGATTCAGCATAAATAAAATAATCCAATATGGAATTCATATTATTTTTATCAAGAAAATAATTCACATTGAACCAAGCAGCCAGGTCCCTGCCATGAATTGGGCAATCTTTTTTTATTTTACAACCCAAGGGTTTTTTCTCCTGAAGCGCACATTCATTGTTATGATAAAAAATGCATTTTCCATATGGCTTTTTATAGTCTCTTTTGAGTTTTGGTCTAAATCCTTTTGTTGAGAAAATCTCAACCTGCTCGAGATATTTTTCCCTAAGCTCTTCCTCGCTAATTCCAAGATGCCTTGATATTTTCCTAAAATCATCTTCAACCAAGGGATGACTTTCATATTCACAACTATAAGAGCATCTTGAGCATTCTTCATTTAACCTTATTACTTCCTCTTTGCTGGAATCCTTTTTTATAAGCATTTTTGCCTCATACTAATTTGCCTCATATTAGATTAATTACCTCTTCAATATTTTCTATAACATAAGTCGGCTTTTGTTTTTTTAGTTCCTCCTCATTATGGTATCTTGTTATCAGAGCGCAAGTAGCTATGCCTAGTGAATTAGCACTTTTTAGGTCATCAGGATTGTGGGTTATATAAAGCATCTCCTCTGATTTTACATTGAGTGTTTTCAATGCATACATCAGTTCTTCTTTCTTGTCCTTTGTGCTGTCTTCGTCTGTTATCATAAAATCAAAATCAAGTCCAAATTTCTTCACAAACATGTCAATAATCTCCATCGAATTATTGGAGATGATGCCTATTTTTACTCCTTTTATTTTCTTAATAATATCTCCCTTGAACTCGAACATATCCATTGAATCCTCTATGATGCTTTTGGCCATTGCCTTCATCTCTTTCTTGTCATGTTTTTCTAGCTCTTTAGGATGCTCTTTTTTCAACCTTTCTATTAATTCATTAAGCGTCATTGAAAGCAAATCTTTTGCTTTTATTTTGGATACTATTCCTAATTTCTTGAAAAAGTTCTCTCTAAAATATTCAAGAGCTTTTTCTGAATCAACAAGTGTCATTTCCCAGTCAAATACAACAGCCTCGTAGCTCATTTTTTCGCTATCTTTACTTTTGCAGTTCTTAATACTTTATCATTTAGCATATATCCTTTCTGAAGCTCTTCCAATATAGTGTTTTCTGGCTTATCTGATTTCTCAGTAAGCAGGGCCTCATGCAAATTAGGATCAAAATGCTGTCCTTCTGATTCTATATTTTTTAATCCAAAATTTTCCAGCAAGGAGAAGAATTGCGAGTAAATCAGCTCAACTCCTTTTACAAAATCCTCTGTGTGTTTTGAATTCTTCAATGCAAGCTCAAAATTATCAAGTAGCGGAAGTAATGACAATATGAGTTCCCTGTTGGCATAAGCCAAAAACTCACATTTCTCTTTCTCTACTCTTTTTCTGTAATTATCAAATTCTGCCTGAAGTCTCTGAAGATGGTCAATTAACTCTTTATTCTCCTTTTGAAGCTGTTCAATTAATTCCTTATCACTTTTCTCTGGCTTATCCTTTTTTTCAGCCTCTATTTTTTCTTTCTCTATTTCCTTTTTCTCTTCCTTTTTTTCTTCCTGTTTTTTATTTTCATTAATTTCTGTCAATTTTAAATCAACCTCGTTTATTTTAAATCAACTAATAATATTTAAAATGAACTAATATTTAAATATTTCGCAAAAACTATTTAAAGTAGTTCTACTTTAAACATTATGCTATGATAACCTTTGAAAGAGTCACAGTGATTAAAGTAAGAAAACCCATAAACAATTCTCTTAATGACGAACTTCAATGGCTGGGCACTTCTCTAGGACTTTTCAATTTAAGAGACAAAGACAAAAGCTGTTTCCGCGTTTTTCTGGAGCTTTTGAAATCAGGAAAACAAAACAAAGGCATGACTTCTGACGAACTCGCAAAAAAATTAGCTTTGAGCAGAGGCACTGTTGTTCATCATCTTTCTAAGTTAATGGAACAAGGAATAGTTATTCATGAAGGCAATCTCTATTATCTCAGAGGAAACTCATTGAGCGACCTAATAGAAGAAATAGAAGGAGATTTCAAGAGAATAAGCGAAGACCTCAAAACAGTTGCCAAGAGAATTGACAGAATAGTCAGTTAAATTTTAATATTAAATGTTCGTAAAAAGCAAAAAAAGGGGTGGAAAATGGATCAAAAGCTAAAACAGGTTCTAAGAAAATTCATTCTGGAACATAATTTCAGCTGGAATCATGATGATTGGCTGGACCTTGTTAGAGCAACCAGAGGCTATGAGATTTCTGAGCAGGAATTAGGAGAGTTGCTGGAAGCTGAAAAAAAAGCATTAGTAGAAAAACTGAAACGTGAATTAGATAATCCAGTATCTGATAATATCGGAGAAGATAAAGAAATAAAAAGTATGCTTGATGAGATAGGAGAAAGTCAGAAACTCATAGAAAAAAGAGAAGCTGAATTAAATGCTATGGCAAAGCAGATACAGGAAGACAAGAAATTACTGGACTTTATTTTCTACGCTAAAAGTATTGATATGACTGAAAAAGAGATAAAAAAATATGAAAAAAAAGTACTGCACAATCTCAAAGAAAGATATAATAAAGTCAGAAAAAAAGAAAAAGAGCTGGAGAAATTGCAGTATGAAATAAACCGAAAAGAGCTTGAGCTGCAGCAAAGAGAAGAAAATTTACTTAAAAAGGAAATAGAAAGATTTCTTGAATGATTAATTTTTTAAATAATCCAAGATTAACCATTCTTATGCCTAGGAAATTAGGAAGAAAATTAGAGCAGATTGTTGAGTTGGATGGAGTAAAATATCTTTATACTCCTTATGAAGTTGCCAGAAGAGGTTATGTCTCTATCTATGACATGAATTGGCTTTATGGCCTAACCAGAGCAGGTTTCTATAGCATATATAATAAGATGAAAAAAAAACCAAAAAAAATAAAGATAGGAAAGAATATGTTTTATCATAAGAAAACTCTGGATGATTATTTCTTCAAAAAGAAATGATTCCATAAAATGATTCCATAACATTTATAATAAATAATTTTTCTTTTCCTGAGATGAAGAAATCAGAACTAGAGATAGGCGGACAAGCAGTCATTGAAGGAGTGCTGATGAGAACAGCAAAAGGCTATGCTATTTCTATCAGAAAAAAAGGCAAAATCATCACAAAAACATTCAATTACATAAGCCTCACAAAAAAATACAAATTTCTGGGATTATATTTCATAAGAGGAATCATAGGAATGTTTGAGATGCTTAAGCTGGGATTTCAAGGCCTAAACTGGAGTGCAGAGCAGCAGCTAGCAAAAAAAGAGAAAATCTCAACTCTGGAAAAGATTGCTTCATGGGTGTTTGCAATAGCATTCGGCATCTTGATATTTGTGCTTGTGCCACTCTTTGCAACAAGAGCATTTAATGTTCAAAATAAATTTCTTTTTAACATTATTGACGGAGTTTTGAGAATGATAATATTCGTGCTATATGTGCTTATAATATCATTTATGAAAGATGTCAGAAAACTGTTCCAGTATCATGGAGCAGAACATAAATCAGTGTTTTGTTATGAGGCAGGCAAGCCATTGACTTACGAGAATGTTAAAAAGTACTCTACCAAACATCCAAGATGCGGAACAAGCTTTGTTTTTATTGTTTTATTGATTTCAATACTCATATTCACCTTGGTACATTCTAAATATTGGTATTATCAAATAGCGTACAGATTATTGCTTATACCTATTATCGCAGGAATATCGTATGAGATTCTTAAGCTCTCTTCCAAATTGAGAAATAATTTTATTGTGAAACTAATCTCACTGCCAGGAATACTCTTGCAGTATATTACTACAAAAGAACCATCAAAAAAACAAATAGAAGTAGCCATATCATCCTTGAAGGCAGCCATTAATATAAAATGAATTCTCTTTTCTGGAATATAATCTATCTACTTGAATAAGCTGTTCAATGCTTCCAATATCATACCATTCTTCATCAAATGTAAATGCGTACACTGGCTTCTTTGATGAAAGATATTTTATGAAATCACCTATGTTGTCTGGTTTGTTATCAAGCCTTATATATTCACTAAATTCATTCACATCTTCTTTTGACAAGAAATAACACGCAGTCGCAGCAAGCGATGTTTTTGGATTCTCTGGTTTTTCCTCAAAACCAATTATTCTGTTTTTCTCGTCAATCTCCACAACACCAAATTTTCCTGCTGCTTTTTCTTTATTTTTTATGTCATAAATAGCCATCACAGATGCCTTTTTTTGAATAAAGAAATCATACATCTTCTCTAAAGAGAACTCAAAAAGATTGTCTCCTGCTATAACAAGAAGGTCTTCGTCTATTTTTTGATTTCTAATTGCATAATCTATTGTACCTACTGCACCTAATTTTTCCTCAATATTATTGGTGTTATCGCTTATCAGCTCAAGCTTGAACCTTGAATCATTGTATTTAGCCCATTGCCTGAAAATCTCAAAGAATTTGTTGTTTGTTATGACTATTGTTTTGTCTATTATATTTCTCCTTACTAACGGCTCTATCTTATTTATTATATAATCAATCATACATGAATCTCCTATCTTGAGCAATGGCTTGGGTATGTTCAGCGTCAAAGGAAATAAACGTTTGGCATAACCTGCCGCCAGAATCAGAGATTTCATAGCGTTTCAATAATTTTACTATTATTTAAATCTATCACTATTGTCGTCAATGTTATCATTAATAGAGAATAAAAAAATAAAAAATCATTTTTTCTTGATGAACATCAGAATACCCAGGCCCGCAACCAGAGTTACACAAGCAGTTAGCCAGGAATATTCTGGAAGCTCAGAGGTTCCTTGAAACACACTATTTACATCTCCGGGTGTGCCTTTTTCAATAGAGGAAGAGAGCCAGTTTGAGCCAACTGAATTATCTATACTAGGATTTTTTAACTCAAGAGAAAAACCCAAGCCACCACCCCAAGATGAATTATAAAATACTGTATCAATCACTTCTGAATTTTCATCAAGAATTTCAAGCAATTCTCCTGTATTTACCAGAGAGAAACTTGAATCTATTAATGTGCCTTCATAATCGGGATAATCCAGCAAAAAAGCATTAGGGTCATCGGCTATTATTGCATACTCGTGCGAATCAAGCAGCAAGTCACCTTGAAAAGAATTCAAGATATGTGCTGAACCTGATTCGCTGAGTTTGTATGCACTTATGTCTAATTGTGCTGCTCCTTCATTGTATATTTCAATCCATTCTCTTCCTGAATCAGTTCCATTAGGATCGAACATTATCTCATTTATGACTATTGCCTGTGTTGCCTGCGCAGAAATACAAGTTATAATTATAATTGCTATGGCAAGAACAAATACTAATAATCTCATTTTTTTCACCTCAATGAACAGAACAAGCATTTTTTTAGGATTAATTTTTTATGGTAAAAAAGTCCTTAATAAACATTTTGTTTTAATTATTGAAATTTTTTCAAAAATTTTTTAGATATTATTATTTTTTAGATAGCTTATTTTTCAAATATCCATGTTTTTTATTTTCCTGACAAAAAGAAAATAACTGAGTTGAATTATACTCATCAAGTAAAATAATAAGATGCTTCCTGTGAAAATCCAGGCAAACCTTGAGTTAGGAAATATTAATAATAATTTAAGCAAATCTGTTAATTTAGAAGGAAAAGAACGAATACTTATGTTTATGACAAATAAAGAGAGGAAATAAATTATAACTGCAAGTTTAATGTTTAGATAAATGATGAATTCCAAGAATAAAAAATAAAACAAAAATACTAATAATAAAGATATCTTCATAACATCGCCCGTATTATATTGATGAATCTTATTATTGCAAAAAAAATAAAAAAGATCAAGAAAAACAAAGTCGAAAGCAAGAAATCCTTCTTTGATTCTGGATTTATGGCTAAGTAGAATTCTATGCCTAAAAAGTACAATAATAGTATTATAATTTCTATCATTATCTCTGTCAGTATTGTACTTTTCTCTTACCTCTTCATAAGAATTTGCCTCTAAATATGGAAAAATTTTTAAAAAAAGTAAAAAATTTTCATAATATGAGGCCTTTGGTTGCTATTAATTTTAAAGTCTATCCTAATTCTATTGGCAAGAATGCTTTAAAATTGGCTAAGATATGTGATAATTTTTCTAAACAATATAAAATAAAGACCATAATTTGTGTGAATGCTATTGATTTAAAAGAGATTGCAAAGAAAGTGAAAATAGATGTGTTTTCTCAGCACATGGATTCAAATGAATTAGGCAAATTCACAGGAAGCCTTCCTGCTGAGCTCATAAAATTAGCAGGAGCAAAAGGGGTTTTGCTTAATCATTCAGAAAAAAGATTAAGCTTTGATGTTTTGAAAAAGAGCTTGATCAAGGCCAAGAAGTTAAGGTTGAGAACAATAGTGTGCGCCAAAAATGACAATGAAGCCTTACGCATTGCAAAGCTCAAACCAGATTATGTTGCTGTTGAGCCTCCTGAACTTATCGGAGGAAAAATATCAGTGAGCACTGCTAGACCCGAGCTAATAAAAAACTCTGTGACAAAAATTTCAAAGTATTGTGGTGTTCTTGTTGGTGCAGGAGTGCACGAGAAAAAAGACCTAGAAATAGCAATAAAATTCGGAGCAAAAGGAGTGCTTCTTGCTTCTGCAATAACAACAGCCAAGAATCCTGCAAATGCGCTTAAAAAACTGATTAACAATCAAAGCTGATTAAAACTTGATTAAGATTAAACCACATTAATATAAATTTTCTCAACCCTATTATATATCTCAGCAGAGGCTCCTGGTGAGGGAACATATTCCACTTTCACATCATAGACATGCTGACAGGTCTTAACTTTTTTTCCTACCCAAAAAACTAAGATTGCTTTGACATGCTCATTGTTCTTTACTGTATATGGAGAAGTTTGATAAATAACATTAATTTTATTTTCATCAATATTATTTGGATTGAAAACAGAATCTCCGGTGCTGTCTGTTGCATCGCAGCCAGAAATGTTTTTTCCTGTTATATTTACTGTAAAATTCATTGTGTCACCAAGAACATTCAAGATGCCAAGACCAAAAGTCTTTGAATCTCCTTTTCTTACATTCACTACATTAAATGGTATTATTGTTTTCTCTCCCTGAGCTATCATTCGCTCTAGTTCAGATTCTGTCTGCTTATCTAGGTTCTTTGTAGTGATGATTGTTTTTTCAAAGAATTTGGAGACAATATAGAGTGAGCCTCCTAACATTGCAATTGCAAGAATTAGCATTACAACAAAATTTATGGAAAGCTCAATGCCTTTTTTGTTCATTTTGAAAAAAAGAAAAAAATTCTATCTCCTGTTCCATTCCAGGAACTCATATTCTTTGATGAGCAGCATCATGAAAAGCACTAGGATTATTGCTCCTGCAATCATAATCGCAAGCCCATTCAAGATTGAGGGCTGTAAAGCGCCTGTCACCATTACATACATTCCTATTACCATTATTCCAAAACCTAGCCATAAGAACTTATCAAGCACGAGCTTGAGAATCTCAAATTCCTGATCTTTTGTAAGGACTTTTTTTTGCTTTTTGTTTTTCATTTTCAGCACCTATGCTCAGCACTTATGACCATTTCAATACCATCTGCTTTGAGTCCCAGATCTCACTCAATGTAGATTCATTTCCAAATTTAACATTACAAATGGTTTGTACATCTCTTGAAACTCCTTTCAGTATGTATTTATAACTTTTTGATTCTCCGTTTGGATGAGTTTGAGGAGCTGTCTCAACAGTTAAGTCAGCCACACTCGGACAAGATATATTGGAATAGATTAATGTTCCTTCCCTGTCATTATAATAATTGACTGTTATTTCAGCAATCTTGCCTTTTTTCAATTGAATTACATCTCCTGATGGAAGCACGACTCTTTCATCAGCTGTTGCTTGTATTGGTGGTTCTGGTACTGTGAGTTTCTCTCCGAACTTTGCAAACATTGATTTTGTAAATCCTAAACCAAGGCCAAGCATTGTAATGGCCAGAACAAGTATGACAATTGCGTTAATGGATAATTCCATTGCTGCTTTTTTGTTCATCTTAACACCTCTTATATTGAAATTTTTTGATAGTGTCTTCCAAGAAATAGATATTTATAAATGTTTCTAGATATATTTATAATTTTTTAATATGATCCTAAATAATTCTGCTAAATCCTAAATAATTCTGCTTTAATTCTCTAAATCATCACATCTTCACTAATCAACAAAACATTTAAAAAGGGACCTTAAATTCTTGTTAAAAATGGCAAGATTAAGAAAATTCGCTGCTTATAGAAGACTTGAAAGACCTTATACTAGAGTCTCTAAATATAGAGAAAAAAGCTATGTTAGGATGAGACCTCATTCTAAGGTTGTAAGATATGTTATGGGAGATCCAAAAAAGGACTTTCCTGTCACATTATATCTTGTGGCGAAAAATAATTTGCAAATACGACATAATGCAATTGAGGCAGCAAGATTAACAGCAGTAAGGCTACTTGAGTTGAACTTAGGAAAAACAGGATTTTTTTATAGAATAAGGATGTTTCCACATCACATATTAAGAGAAAATCCACTTGCTTCAGGAGCAGGAGCAGATAGAATGTCGCAGGGAATGAGCTTGGCATTTGGTAAGCCAATTGGCTGTGCAGCAAGAGTAAAAAAAGGTTACAAAATCATGGAAGTCGGGGTTGAAGCCAAACATCTCAATATTGGAAAACAAGCATTGGTAAGAGCATCAAAAAAAATACCCTGCAAGTGGCAGATAGTTATTAAAGAAAATAAATAGATAGTTTAAGATAAATAGATAGTTAAGATTTAAGATATTTCAGAAGATTCTACAAATAATTATTAACAAAAAATAAATTATATTTTCCTTTTATTTTCCTTTTGTCAAGGAAAGTAATTTTTCTTTGAGTTCTTCACTATCAGTATAATATGTCTTGATTTTTTGTTTCTTGGAGAATTCTTCTATGTCTCTCGCTCCCAGAAGATCTTTCTTAGAGAAATAGATGATGATTTCTTTATTCTTCACATTATTTTTGAGCTGTCCAAATAATCTCAACTGATCCGTGATAGGAAATGGTTCTGTAAGGTCAAAAATATAAACAATCGCATTCGCAAGATATTTCAACGTTAGCTCTGCCTGAACTTCTATTGCATTCATCTTTCCTCTGTTCAAAGTGCCTGGAACATCTAACACTTGAACTTCCTTGTATGTATGCGGGATGAAACCTGAATTAATTGATTTTGTGGTGAATGCATATGGCTTTATTTCTGGCTTTGCCTTTGTAAGTTTTGATAATAATGTTGATTTTCCGATATTCGGAAACCCATAAATGCAGATAGTAAAGCAATCTTTAATATCCGGAAAATTCCTCAATACTTTTCTTGTTTCTTCCAATAATGCAAGGTCATCCTTCACTTTTTTTATCAAAGAAGTTGCTCTTCCTGTGTACTCTTTTCTTTTTGCCTTGGCATCCTCTACTGTTCTAGATGACAAGACTTTTCTAGAATATTCATTGTAAAAATCCCTGTTCTTGATAGTGACCCATTTCATTGCACCTAAAGATTTCTTTACTTTTTCAGGGTCAACATATACTCTTAGTAATTCAATATAAAACCTCGAGAGCTCATCAATAGAAGGAAACTCGTGCTGTATGCGCTTGAATTCATTGTCTATGGCCTCTCTAAATGCCTTTAGTTTATTTAACTCAAATAGTTTTAATTTCTGGAGATAAGTACTAGCTTTTGGCTTTGGTACTCTTGTTTCTCTTGTTATTCTTAAGATTTTATCTATGTATTTCTGTGGAGTTTCTATTTTCTGGAGATTCTGGAAGTTCATATAATAAAAAAGAATCAGTTGGTTTAAAAATGTTTTTTATTCTGCTTTTTTTATTCTGCAAGTGGCCTGCACAATTCACAAGGTTTCTTTTTTGACTTAATAGCGAGTCTCTCCCCCCTATAATAAACCCGCTTGCTTTTTGGTATTTTTTTGGCAACAATGCAAGAAGGCCTGTGAAAAACTTCTGATTCCTTTGAAGAAACTAATGTCTTATCCTTGTCTTCCTCAGGCATAGGAAAGCAGACATTGCATGGCTTGTATCCTGCACCCAATGCTTCATTTAATTGGTTGAATATTATTTGCTTGTTTGAGGGCAATTTCTTTGCCAAAACACAACTCAATCTGTGAAATTTATTTCCAGTGGTTGATGCTGCAAAAAAATCTTCTGTTTTCCATGGTTGTTTTTTTCTTGATTTCTCTTTGCGCTTCTTCAATGTCTTAGCGGCTTTTTTCTTAACATACTTTTTCTTATGCTTTTGCACTTTTGTTTTTTCTTTTAATTCCTCTTTGGCGTAATCAATGAGTTTGATATCCTCTTTCTTAAGGTTATTCAATTCCTGCTTAACGTTTTGCAATTCTTTTGTTATTAATTCATCCTGCACCTGAATTTCTTTCCATCTTTTCTCAAGCTCATATTCCTGAAATCTCTCCCTTAATTTTTGTATGGCTTTCTTATCATCATCAGATTTTTCTTTGAAATAGTATGGTGTGACAGGAGCTATTTTTCTTTGTACTTTCTTTTCACCAAAGAATTCCTGGCCATTAATCAACAGCATTATTGAGATCAGGAGAAACGCTTCTGCTATGAAGAATAACAACAATTTGACTGCGAAAATGGCTGTATTGAACAAAGATGAGAACAATATCACGCAAAGGAATGACAATGCAAGGACATATGAAGCATAAAACACCCATAAATTCTTTGTTGGCCTAAAATTAAACACTCTGTAAAAATGGAAGACCAACAAAAGTATTGTGACTATTACCAATGAAAATATCCATGATGGTGAAGATATCATTGAAAGCAGTAAAATAGCTAAAGCCAAAACAGCTTCTATTGAGATAATAGATATCAGGAGATTTTTTGTGTTCATTGTAGAGCTGAGAAATCAAGGTTTCTTTAAAAATATTACTATTTGTAGTTACTTTGAAGTACTAAATAATTATTATTTTCAATATAGAAATTAGAAAAATATTATAAATAAGCAACTGCTCTCCCAAATCATCATGACAAATAACTCCATAATCTATTCTAAAGAAGGCGTTGCTGCAATAACAGATTCCTTAGGCTCTGATGATTCAACCAAAGACTCAGGTTATCAAAAGATTTTTGAGATAAACAATAATCTCGTGCTAATTTGTGGAGATGGCGATATTTTGATTTCTGTATTGCAAGAAGCTGAATTAAAAAACAAAAAACATCCTCAAGAAATTGCCCAAGAGTTCAACAAAAAATATTTTGAATTATTTGCCACACATAATAAAAAAGGCACATTCACCATATGCGGCTTTGATAAAAATATGGGATATAGGATATTCAAAACTATTTTGCCAGAGAGGAAAGTGCCGAAAGAGATATATTCTAAATATGATAATGATGGATGTGGCTCAACTTTTGTTAATTTGGCTCTTGAAAGAGATGAGAAAAAAGGCATTTACCCTTTATCTGAAAGATTAGAGGACCTAGCTTTCTATGTTTTTGACAGAGGGCTTTCTGCACAGAAAAGCTCTGGAGTTGATGATGTATATCAATTCGGATTCATTAAAGAAAAAAAAGCAATATTACTGCTTGATAATAGAGCTTTTTGTAGAAATAACACTGTGTCTAAAGAAGTTAATGACCTTGCGTTTCGGCTGTTGAAAAGCAATCTTGAACAGAGATATTATCTTGAGAAAGTATTTAACTATAATAATACTATTGATTTTTTTGAAATAGATCCTGCAAAAAAATTCTTGTATTCACCTGAGTTGAATTCTAATTTGAGAAAAGCCACGAAAAAGATAATAGATTTGGCATTTCGCAATGATTTAGAAAAGCTAGTTGAATTCAAAGAAACTGAATTTTCCTCTCTTGATAATGAAGTAATTGAAATATATAATATGAACAAGAGATAGAGCATCACTTCATTTTTTCAAGAACTTTCTTCAGAAAGCCAATAAAAGCCATTGCCTCTCTTTTTGTGAGAAAACTTTTGCCTATAAGGCGTTTCCATAAAGTTTTTTGTGTTTCCTTTTTTTCAGGCGTTTGAAAATCTATTTTATCAAGCACCTTTTTAAGATACAATTCAATTATTTTTTTTTCTGATTCTCCAGCAACACTATATTTTCCTGTTTTTTTCTTACCCATCTCCTGAAATATCTCATACAATACTATGCTGACTGCGTGAGAAATATTCAACACAGGATAGTCTTTATTCGCAGGAATTGTAAGACAAAAATCACAAGCTTTGACTTCTTCATTTGTCAAACCAGGGCCTTCTCTGCCAAAGACCAAAG
>JBBIVF010000008.1:5063-27181 GCA_037439845.1 Candidatus Woesearchaeota archaeon | reverse complement strand
AATCCTTGTCATAATTCAATGATGCCCTACAGATAAGATTTGATGCATCATTATACTGATTCTTTATCTCATAAAGATAAATGTCATTAGAGTATGAGTAAGTTACGTAATTATCAAATATGCTAACAGAATCATTACTTTGATCTAAATTATTGTCAGTAAGCACAAGGCTATTTCCTGTTGAGAGGTCTTTTATGATAGTTGAATTAGTGCTGTTCTTATATACTACTTTTTGATTATAATCATAATAACTCCATAGATGATTGACATTTATTATCTCAGAAGTGTCTGAAAATGTTTTGATATTGTATTTCCTTATAGTTGTGCCATTAAGATACAATATATTAGCTCCTGATAAGCTGAACTCAGAGGCACTATTTACATTCATCTTTGTATCGTTTTCATTACACCCTCCTGCAAGTCCGTTTCTCTTTAATTCACAATATCTCAGATTGCCTGACTCAAGCCAGCCTATTAGTTGATTATCTATCTGGCTCTTTGATGCTAATGAAGAAGATGTTACCTTTGAGTATTTTTGAGTATCTGTATCATAAAGATATACACTACCTGAATTAATATATGTCAAAAAGTTTTCAAAAATCCATGGTTGTGTTTGATTTCCTGTCAATAATATTCTGTCTATTATGCCTGTCTTTAAGTCATAAATATAGATGTCTGAATCACTTAAAAGATTCTCATATGCTATTTTGTCTTTGTATATCTGTGCCTTTTTCTGATCACCTAAAAGCAAAGGCAGCTGAGGCAAGAAAACATTACTGCTAACATTGAATATCTTAAGATCAGAGTCACCATAGCTATAGTCCTCGAAAACTATTATGTCATTATATATGTCTGGTCTTATTTGGGATTTTAAGTTTTCATATATCTTCCTTGACGAAGATGTCTGGTCAGATGAATCAAGCATTACTTTTGTCAATACAGGTTTATAATTTACTCTGAATGAATACATTGCTGAGCTGTCTGTGTAATCATGCGCAGGCTGAACAGTTACAAAATTAGAGCATCTCCAGTTGCCAGATGTACCTCCATTATTGTCACACACCATAAACCAAAGATTATTGAGGCCTTGGTCTTCTTCCTTTATTGTATACTGGGTATTTATTGTTGTGGAAGAGGTAAAGTCAGTTTCTATGTATATTTTCTCATTACATCCGGTCCTATTTATGTTAGTTGAATTGCAGACATAAAGTCTTACCATATCAGATACAGCAGGATTGCCCCAATTTAAAGTAATATTGATTATATCCCCAACCTTTAGTTTATCTTTGGGCTTATAAACACTGAAATTGATTATGTATGGAGATGTTGAACCATCCACAGTTGTTATCTCTATTTCAGTGCTGTTTCTTGCTGTGCCATAAACAAGACCATCATAAGGAGTGACTTCACATTTCCATTTTTGGCCCGGCAAAGTATTACCATGAGTAATTACTTGGTCATTTGGCGCATTATAAAGCTGATATCCTGAACCAGAGTTTCTATACCATCTTATCCTAAAAGGAGGATCATATCTGCCTGGCTCATCTGGTTGTCTGAACTCTCCATTTCTATTTATGAAAGTGCCATTTCCTTCTCCGAAGATACTCAAGTTTAATTCAGGGTCAGAAAGATTGAATACGCAAATTAGATTTGCATTATCTTTTGCGTAAAGAATATTACTAAGATTTAAGTCAGAAACAATAAATGGCATATTTGACTGAGTAAATTCAGGCGGATGATTGACAAAGAAATATGAATTATTAAGAGAAGAACATTGCTGCATAGTATCACAAACAACAACAGTATAATTTTGTCTTTGATTAGGATTTAGACCGTCTGTTTTCTGCACAACATATGAACAAAATGCTGAATTTGAAGAAGTGTACGCAGATTCACAATATTTTATGTCTGTACATTGTTTTGTACTTATGTTAAAAGCATTATTGCCTTTGCATACATATATCTTGTCTTGATTAGAGGGACTCTGGTCTTGATCAGTAAAATTAACAATGAATGTTATAGTTTCTCCTACATTAACAACCTCCTCAACAGTAAGATTATCTGAACCATCATATATACTATCTATTCTTGGTTTTGATAATGTCGAAGTATAAGGACTAGAGTTAAAGTATCCTGATACTCCTCCATATTTATCATGTAAGTTAACTGAGCATATTATATTGTCATTGTAACCGAAGTATGCGCTTGATAATGTAGAGTCAGTTGAAACCTGTGTGTATGGTCCTATTCCTCCTGTTTGTATATACCATATATAATCAGTGCTTGTAAGATTGTCAAGGAAAGTTGGAGTAGCCTCTATGTCTGACCATGTATAATTGCATTGCAATGCAAAATCATTTTGTGTTATGACTTCTGTTATTTCCAAAGAATTTACATTTGGAGGATGATTGACATAATAAACATCATTCTCACCAAGAGCATTTCTTTGTATTCCATCATCGCTGAATATTAGTGCTGCAGCGTCCATTGCTGTTGAAGCATCATCAGCATTCGCAACATAGGTACAGGTAGCATTAAAGCTTGAATTCGCAGGCCAACTAGTTGTATTTACACATAATGTATTGGAGTCTAGACCTGTGCAGGGCACAACATTTGGAGCAGTATAATTATATTGCCTGCAAAAAATTACCTTGTTTATAGTATAATTTCCTGTTGAGCCTATTGCCGAGAATGTTATTTGATCTCCGTAATTCGCCAATTTGTTTAGGGAAGTGTTTGAGCCAATATCATAAATAACTTCTTCTGCTAAAATAATTGAGACTAGAGCTATTAAAATCATCAATACAATAATTGAATAGTATTTAGCTTTCATATTAGCTCCAGATTGCCTTTTTTCGTTTTCTTGTAACTTTCAACTGATTTTTTCAAATTAGATTTTTTTATTCCAACAGCGTCGGATTTCTCTTCTAATTCTTCCAAAATCTTCTTATGTTCCTCTAAGGGAGAAGCATCAATCTTTTTCAGGAGAATGCCTTCATCGTGAATAGAATAAACCAGAAAACCAGAACCCTCATCAATCCCAAGCTCCAGTCTAATATCTTTTGGAATAACAATCTGACCTCTTTGATCCATTTGAACGATTTTTGGATATTTTTTCAAGTTATAGCACCAATTCTGAAAATCAGATTTTTATACTGATTTTACAACTTTTTTTATATAAATGTTTTGTTTCAAAATAATAATATCTGAATTTCAGTTAAAATATTAGTATTTATAAATTTTTTGTTATAAATAAGATATTTTATTATAAAATTAAATTTTTTATCTTATTATATTCTTAATTATTTATATAATAAGATATTTTTTTTGAAAATCAGAATAAAGAAGAGAAAATACTTTCTATTCTATATTTTTCAGTACATAAGCTTTTATATATGAGCTATCTCAAAAACCGCTATATATTGTGTTTCAATATACTAAAACATACTATATATTGTGGTTATCGCATAGTGGTATATCAATTATCAAATAATACTAAAAAAGGGTGATAGAATGAAAAAAAAATATTCTAAAAATTCTAAACATTATGAAATAACAAGATATCACACTTCTCCTAAACAGGATGTTTATGATATGTTCAAATATGAAAAAAGGGATGCAACAATATATAATGAAGATGGCACAACAGAAACAATAAAAAACATCATTGCTCCAGAAAATTGGTCTGAATTGGCTGTAAATATAGTCGTGGACAAATATTTCAAAAGAAAAGTACCTAGCCTACAGAAAGGCGCAGAAACTAGTGTTAAAGAATTAATTTATAGAGTCTGCAACACAATAAGAAAAAAAGGAGAGGAATGCGGCTATTTCAAGAGCAAAGCAGAAGCAGATTCCTTTGAACAAGAACTGACTTTTCTTTGCCTAGACCAAAGAGCTTCTTTTAACTCACCTGTCTGGTTCAATGTTGGCCTTTATCATGTATATGGAATGGAAAGAAAAGGAGATACTTTCTATTATGATCCAAAGACAAAAGAAATAAAAAAATCAGAACTTGCATATGAACATCCCCAAGCAAGTGCTTGCTTTATCAACTCAATTGAAGATAGTCTTATAGGAATAGATCACTTAAGACAAATTCATACAAGGATTTTTGAATTTGGTTCTGGCACTGGTACTAATTTTTCAACATTAAGGTCAAAAGGAGAGCCATTATCAGAAGGAGGAAAAACTTCTGGAGCAGTTTCTTTCTTGAGGACATATGATGCAAATGCAGGTGCAATAAAATCAGGAGGAAAAACAAGAAGAGCAGCTATGATGAATATCTTAAATATTTGGCATCCTGATGTAGTAGATTTCATCAACATGAAAGTTATTAGCAATGAAGTTGGAAAGATACTTAAAGCAGTCGGATGGACTGATCAACAAATATATGATTTTCTTCCAGGAGAAAACGGCAACAACAGCGTCAGGGTTAATGATGAGTTTATGAATGCAGTGGAAAAAGATGCTGAGTTTTCAACAATAGGAGTCAAAGACAAGAATAAAACAAAAAAGTTCAAGGCAAGAGACTTAATGGATATGATAGCAAATGCAGCATGGGATTGTGGTGACCCAGGGCTACAATTTGATGATATAATAAATAAATACAATACCTGCAAAAATTCAGGCAGAATAAATGCCAGTAATCCTTGTTCTGAATTTATGTTCCTCGATAATAGTGCCTGCAATCTTGCGTCTTTGAATTTGATGAAATATCTTAACAAAGATAATTCATTCGATATAGAAGGGTTCAAACATGCAATTAAGGTAATGATAACTGCTCAAGATATTATAGTCGAGCTCTCTTCATATCCACGAGAAGAAATTGCTGAAAATTCATACAAATTCAGACCTCTAGGCCTAGGTTATTCAAACCTCGGCGCAGTGCTAATGATAATGAGTTTAGCTTATGATTCAGAAAAAGCCAGACAATTTGCCGGCTCAATCACATCTTTAATGACTGCAACCGCATATGTTAGAAGTGCAGAGATGGCTGCTGACAAAAAAATAGGACCTTTTTCAGAATTTGAAAAAAACAAAGAACCGATGCTTGAAGTCATTAATATGCACAAGGAATCCAGTGAAAAATTTAGAGTTGATGAAGAATTTACATACTTAATAAAAGAAGCAACATCTCAATGGAACAAAGCATTTGAAATGGGCAATATATATGGTTTCAGAAATGCTCAAACAACAGTGCTTGCTCCCACAGGAACAATAAGCTTTATGATGGATTGTGCCACAACAGGAATTGAACCAGAATTAGCATTAGTAAAATATAAACGATTAGCAACAGGACAAAAAATAAAGCTTGTTAATAAAGAGGTGCCAGAATCATTAAAGAGATTAGGATATAAAGAGGAGCAGATAAAAGAAATTGTAGATTACATTATGGAACATAACTCTGTTGTTGGAGCTCCTCATCTTCAAGAAAAACATTATCCAATATACGATTGCGCAGTAACTAACAGCCCTGACAATAGATATATTACTCCTGAGGGACACATACTCATGATGGCTGCTTGCCAACCTTTTATCTCAGGTTCAATCTCAAAAACAGTAAATCTTCCCCATCAAACAACGCCAGATCAAATCAAGGATCTCTATATCAAAGCCTGGAAATTAGGTTTGAAATCATTAGCAATATATAGAGATAATTGCAGATGGATGCAAGTGCTGACTGTTGATGAGAAAAAGAAAGAAGAAAAAGAAATACCAAAGAAATTTAAGAGAGGAGAAAGAGAGGAGCTCCCTTATCTAAGAGAGGGTATAACCGAGAAATTTACAATCAATGGCGTGGGTTTTATTTTCAGAACAGGAGAATACCAAGACGGCAGACTAGGAGAGATATTCATTGATGCTTTCAATTACGGCGAGTCTTCATCAGGCATGCTGGATGGTTTTGCCAGGTCTTTATCAAAATTCTCATTACAAAGAGGCGTGATGCTAGAAGACATCGTAGAAGACCTCAGAGGTTCAAGATTTGAACCACATGGTTTAGTCAATCATCCATATATAAAATCTGCCACTTCTCCATATAATTTCATTGGAAATCTTATAGGTTTTCATTACCTCTTAGATATGAGTGCAGTGGCAGTAATACCAGAAGATCCAATGAGCATAAGATTATTTGCACAGGCGAAAAGAAAAATAGATTCCGAAATTTTTTCTTTGATCGAGCAGAATAAACTCTATGAAGCAAAGAAAAAAATCAAACAATGGCAAAGCATATTAGAGAGCTATAAATATATAAAAGATAAACCAGAGAAAATCAAAAATGCTCTCTTTGAAATCCTAAGACATAAAGAAGAAGAAACAGAGAGCCATAAAAAAAGCAATGTCGCAAAAACTTCAGGAAAAGCATGCCCAAAATGCGGGGCATTGATGACAATATTAGGCAGCTGCTGGCAATGTCCAAGCTGCGCGAATTCAGAAGGTGGATGTGGCGGTTAAAAGATGCAACATTTGCTGAATGAAGCAAGAATACCATCTAATTTAAATCCCAAATTTTTGAAAAATGTTATGGTGGTGCCTACTGGCACCTTATTCAAGGATAAATATTTTAGCGGTTTTTTATCTCATTCGGAGTATGATTTCGAAGAACATATACTTAAAAACAGTATGTTCATTAAGAGATGGTTCGCAGACGAAGACCCTGAAAGCAGAGAATATTTCAAGCAACCAATAGGATATCTTGTTGTTGTGAATTCTGGTTTGAAAAAAGTGTTTGTCTATAAACGAGCAGAACAGGATACGCATTACACCGAAAAAAGATTGCAAGGAAAGTACTCTATTGGATTAGGAGGCCATATCGAAGAACATGATTTTGGTAAAGGCAATGCTCTTTTCTCTTCAAGTAAAAGGGAATTAGATGAAGAAGTTAAGATATATGGCAATGTTCTTAGCATAAGGCCAATAGGTTATATAAACGATGATTCTAATGATGTCGGCAAAGTGCATTTCGGCATACTTTATATAGTGGATGTAGATGCAGAGAAAGTAGAGCCTGCTGACAATGAAGCTATGTTTGGCAAGATGATGAGTATTGATGAAATAGAATCAATAATAAAGAATCCTGAATGCTCTATGGAATCCTGGTCTGAAATTGCATTAGGGCCCTTGAAAGAAGAGTTGAAATAATTATATTCATCTAAAATGAGAGATCTCATTTGCCAGAAACTGTAGCATATTAACCTGATCCTCTAGAAGAAGATTTTTTGATATATATTCATCCATTTTGTTTTTTGAAGTTTCAAAGTCAGGATAGGTAAAAGAATTTTTCTTTATTTTCTTACCTTCTACTTTCTCAATTATCAGTTCATATCCATTCCTGTTCTTTACCAAATTTATATTAGTCTCCTTAAACGGATAGCCTCTTTTGCATAAGAATGCCGCAAGACCGTCATTTTTGTAATGATAATATGTTATTGTTCTTATATCAAATATTTTTTTCTCTTTTCCAATAATTTCTTCTCTTACAAAAAAATATCCTGGAATAAATTCAGTATCCGCTTCTATAATGTCATTTTTTATTGATATCATCATACAAGGTATTTTTGTCAAAGAAAATATTTTATTTTCTATTAAATTCTTATCCATTAATCTATTATCAATATTATGACCTTTCATCTTATGGTCAATGTATTTCATAAATACACTATTCACCAATTCATCTATATTCATGCGATTTTTAGTGATTAATGATTCTGCAACTAAAGATTCACAAGTGACTTTTGTTAATTTAGAAATCTCCTCTCTAGCAAGCAATTGCAATTCCTTAACATTATGCGTTGTCAAATATTCTTTAATATTAATGGCTTTTCCAAAAGTAATAAATAAATCTGAGTTTTTGATGTGATGATGAGGTGCATAAAATATTGATGCAGGCAAAAACCAAATTGGCTTCTCTGTTTTTTCCCGAGCTTTTGCAGGTATTCTTGCAATTCCTGACATAAATTCCCTGAGATGACCATCAACAGTAACCTGTCCTTCTGGGTATAAAGAGAGATTTTTGCCAGAGGAAAGAAGATTTACACTCAAATCAATAAGTTCAATCAGAGCTTCTCTATTCTTTTTTTTTAGTGGATAAACATATAAACTTTTCAGTCCCAATTCTCTCCACCAGGTTCTGAAAAGATCTTGCTTAGCTAAAGTATGCACAACTCCAGGGATGTAATCCTGAATAATAGGAGGATCTAATGGATTTATGTGCCTAGAAGCCATAACAAAAGGCTCTCCATAAGGAATATCATAAATATTTTCCCTGCCTTCCACAAAAACATTGTATTTATACTTAATATAAGCCCTAAATACTATTCTTGCAATTTCATATAACAAATCCTTACCTTTAACGTCCATTAACTCAGGAAACAGCTTTTAAGTTATAAAATTTACTTTTTTATTTAAAAATAATCTTATGAGAAGATAAAAGCCAATATATTTAAAATATAATTTTATCTAAGATTAATAAAAATGATAATAATTGTTACAGGAACACCAGGAACAGGCAAAACAACAGTTGCTAAAGCACTGGCAAAAGAACTTAACCACAATTATCTGGATTTGAATATCATTATTGACCAATTTGATGTTGTTGTAGGATATGATAAGAAAAGAAAATCAAAGATTATTGATGAAGATAAACTAGTAAGATATATGAAAGAAATCATTTTAGGCAATAAAGACCTTGTGATTGATTCGCATCTCTCTCATTACATTCCTCCTGAATATGTTGATATATGTTTTGTGACTAAATGCAATTTGAAAGAATTAAAGAAAAGATTATTAAAGAGAAAATACTCAAAAGAAAAAATCAACGAGAATTTGCAGGTTGAAATATTTGATGTCTGTCTCAATGAAGCAAAAGAGATGGGACATAAGGTAAAGATAATAATGACAGGCTAATAATTAAACGAGGTGAAAAAATGAATAAGATTATTATTTTATTTTTTATATCCATTTTGATTTTAAGTATAGGTTGCTCTAAAGTACAGGAAAATAAACAACAAGAAAAGCTAACAACCACATATAATATTGGCGAACTTAGAGTTACTAGCCCTGCATTTTTGGAGATGGATAAGATAGCCAGCAAATATACTTGTGATGGAGAAAACATAAATCCGCCATTAAAGATAGAGAACATACCTTCTGCGACAAAGACACTTGCAATTGTGTTGGATGATCCTGATGCAAAAGACGGACCATTTGTGCATTGGATAATGATTAATATCAAGCCTACCCAAGAGATATTGGAGAATAGTGTGATGGGAACTCAGCTTACTAATGACGCAGGCAAAAGAAATTATTGGGGTCCTTGCCCTCCTCAAGGCGAGCACAGATATAGATTCATAGTGTATGCTTTAGACACTGAATTGCCATTGACACAAGCCGATAATAAATACGATTTTGAGAAGGCAATAGCAGGACATGTGTTTGCTAAAGGCATGATAACTGTAAGGTACACAAGAAAAGAGATTTAATTTTTTTATTCTTCTTCGAATAGGCCATCATAAAAATCAGAATTCCTCTTTTCTAAAACTTCCTTTCTTTTTTTTTCTGGCATTGTGTCTAATGTGCCTTTTCCAGAAAGTCCTGTTTCTAGAGATAAGGTAGAGTAATCTTCTGCTGAGAAATACTTTCCTGAATTGATAAGCTCATTCCATTTCTTGAAATCTATCCAACAATGCCATTTTCCATTCCTCTTGAATTTCTTGTGCGCAATAAGCACTGCTCTTGAAGGGATGTGCTCAGAACATATCTCATAGTCAGGAAGATGCACAATCAATTTTTTTGCGAATTCAACAACCTCTTCGTGCAGTGGCATATTTTTCATAGTCAATTTCTCACGAGAAGCGCCTACAAGCATATACCCTTTGAGCTCAATAAAGTCAGGTTCAGCCTTCTTGATTAGTTCTGCATATTTTTCTTCTTTTTCCATATTAAGATGCTTTACCATAGTCAATCTTATACATGTTCTTTGCCTCTTTTCTTTGCACAACTCCAAACTTTTATTCAGTCTTTTCCAATAATCCGAGAAAAGAGGCCTGTCTATTTTTTTAAGGTCATCTTTTTCTGCAGCATCTAAACTAAGATAAAGTTGAGTAACAGGAGCAAGATTTCTTATGGCTTCTGGATACTGAGCATTTGTGACTATAAAGGTAGAGATTCCATTTTTGTTAAAGATTTGAAGCAGTTCATTTATTCTAGGATAAATTATAGGCTCTCCTGTTAATGACAAAGCAACATGCTTCACATTTTTTGATTCCTCATACAATTTTTTATTTACATTAGAATAACCTTTCATACCTGTAAGGAGAAGGTATTGAGCTTTGATGCTTTCATCGAATATCTTTTGAGGGTCATCAGTATACCAACACCATTCTTTTGCAACAGGTGCCTTATAACCTCTCCAGCAGAATATGCATCTATTAGCACAGCTTAATGACGTGCTCATCTGTAGGCATTGATGACTCATTATTCCATAAAACTTTTGCTTGTAACAAAAACCTTCATTTCTTATGGCCTTCTTTGTCCAACCGCAAATTTTAACTGCACTATGAGAGCCTACTATCTTATACTTTTGCCTCTCCAGTTCTTTTTTGGATTCCTGAGTTAACATAATAAAAAGGATTATTATGATGTATTAAATATTTTATGGTGAGATTAAAGTTATATAATAGCGTGTAGGTATCTAAATGACTCCAATAATCAAAAAAATTAAGAAAAAATGAAAAATTAAAAATCAGCTATTGTTGCTATATTTACTCTTGACATTCCTGGTTTGATTGCAGATTCCATGCCTACGAGATATTTCACCCTGGATTTTTCTGCTGCCTCAACCAATTCCTTTGTGACAGTGCCATCTAACACAATTGCATAGACGCCTGTTGTCAAGCTCTTCATGGTTGTTTCTAACTCTGTTATCGGAACCTTGCCCAAAATATTCAACTTGTCATCAAGTATACAAGCGCCTTTGGTACCAACAAGATCCTCAAGCACCTTGGAGAATATTTCTTTCTCATCATCACTCATCCTGTCTTTTTGAATTGGTCTTCTCTGCTTGAAATCTTCTCTTGCTTCTCTCCTATATTCTTGTTTCTCTTCTTTATACTCCCTTCTATAGTCATCTTTCCTAAAATCATCCTTACTTAGAGATTCAGATTTTCCAACTGGTTTTTTCTGGCCATGTTCTTCCATGAATTGAGCAGGTGAAACTCTTGACCTCAATGCTTTATGGATTTCCTTCTTCTGGATTTCCTCGACTTCTTTTCCATCAGGTGCTTTTGTGACAAAATCTACTTCACAGTTTGCTAGCATCTCCTGGATTATGAGATCTCCTCCTCTGTCTCCATCAACAAAGACAGTTATAATTTTTTCTTTGGATAGGTCAATAACTGTCTGAGGCACACTTGTTCCATTAATAGCAATCGCATTTTTGATGCCATGCTTTAATAAGTTCAAAACATCAGCTCTTCCTTCAACAACAATCACTTCATCGCTCTCATCTATTGCAGGCCCTGCAGGAAGTCTATCTCTACCATATTCAGTGATTTCCATGATTCTGACTGAGTAAGCAACCTCGTCAGTTAGTTCTTGAGAGTCAGGCATAGTTGAATTCACAAGATTCTTCAATAATTCTTTTGCTCTTTCAATAACAAATTGTCTCTTTGATATCCTGACATCTTCGATGCTCTGGACCTTGACCTTTGCGTTACAAGGACCAATCCTCTGTATTATCTCCAACGCAGCACCGATAATGCATGTCTCTGCCTTATCCAGTGAAGAAGGAACAATTATAACTCCTTGGGTCTTTCCTGACCTGTTATCTAAATTAACTTCTATTCTTCCTATTCTGCCTGATCTCTGTAGTTCCCTTAGCTCAAGGTCAGAACCTAAAAGACCTTCTGTCTGTCCAAAAATAGCTCCAACAACATCCGGCCTATCAACTATTCCATCTATTTCAATTCTAGAGTGGACAATATATTTTGCAGATACTGGGGAAATTTTTCCCATCTTAATCGCCTCCTTAAAATCGCAGAACAAGTATCACTAAAATTTCACTATATCATATCTATCTTATTTTGCTAAATCCAATAAATTAATTGATTGCATTTTTGTGATGAAGTGAAAATAATACTTGTTCTTGATGTGTAATAATCATAAAGGTTTTGATGCCCGGGCACTAACTCTTCAACTCATAGCATGATTATTCATATGCTCGGTGAAGTACTCTCGTGTCGGGCTGAATTACATGAGAGTGTCTTTTTCTCATAGCAGAACATTTGTGTTCCAGCTCGAAAAAGGACCCATTCATATAATTGCTTTTTATGAATCTTGATGTGTTTAAATATTTTGTGAAATGCTCTTAGCAGTTTTTCTCAGATTAATTTTCTCAGATTAGTCAGATTATTTAATCTAAGGAATATGAAAATAACCTAAGAATTTGCTAAAAAACCCTGGCAAAGCACCCTGACAAGCAGAGTACTTTGCTGGGGAAAAAAGGGGTGATATTGAGCTTAAAACCCAAGCATTATCTTTTTGGAAGATAGATGCTTGGGGAAAAGAGGTGTTTTAGCATCAAGCATCAATCGGCAATAGAGTCTATTGTTACTATTGGGAAGTAATTCTCTATATATAAATTTTTCTAATTTTGCTACTCTAAAGTAAAAAAGAAAAAATATTTTAATACTTACAATGTAAGTAATAAATATTTTTAAAGATAACATATTATCTCTTGTTTATGGCAATTTCAAGAGAAAGATTCAAAGTCTATCAGAATGTATTTTCTGATTACACAAACAAAAATCTTCAGAAACTCTGCAGTCAGGGCTATTTCAATATAGACCTAATGATACCTATTAGCGTGGGAAAAGAATCTAATGTTTTTCTTTCAAAATCAAATAAAGGATTTGTTATTGTAAAGATATATAGAGTGGAGAGTTGTGATTTTTTTAAGATGTATAATTACCTAAAATTTGATTCAAGATATATAGGATTAAAAAAGCAAAAAAGAAAAATAGTATTCTCTTGGTGCCAAAGAGAATATAGAAACCTGATGAAAGCAAGAGAACTTGGTGTAAATGTACCAACTCCATATACCTTCAAAGACAGTATAATAATAATGGAAAGTATTGGAGGAGAGTTTCCAGCCACTAAATTAAAAGATGCGACTCCAAAAAACAAGAATGTATTTTTCAAAAAAGTCATAGAAAACATGAGAAAGTTATATAAAGGCGGCATGGTTCATGGTGATCTATCAGAATTCAATATCTTGAACCTGAGCCAAGAGCCTTATTTTATTGATTTTTCACAGTCCACAACAAAAGACAGCCTAAATTTTAAAGAACTCCTTGAAAGAGATATTAATAATATTACAAGATATTTTACAAAAATAGGAGTCAAAATAGATAAAGAAAAAATAGGAAAAATGATAACAAATGAATGAATTTGTCTTGAGCCTGAAAATACCGAAAGAAAGAATTGCAGTACTTATAGGGACGAAGGGCGAAATTAAGAAGAAAATAGAAGAAGTAACAAATTCCAAATTAAATATTGATTCCGAAGAAGGGGATGTTTTTATCAAGGGAGATGACGGTCTCAATATCTATACTGCTAGAGAGATAGTAAAGGCAATTGCGAGAGGTTTTAACCCAAACATTGCTATGCTTCTTCTGAAACAAGATTATTCTTTTGAATTAATAGACCTAAAGAGTATCAAGAGCAAGAATTCGATGATGAGAATAAAAGGAAGGATAATCGGAGATGAGGGAAGAGCAAGAAAAAATATAGAGAGATTAACAGACACTAAGATATCTATCTATGGAAAAACTATTGGTATCATAGGAAGAGTCGAGCATTCAAACATATGTAAAAAAGCTATTGAATCTTTGATTGCAGGAAGTCCTCATTCTTCTGTCTATAGATGGCTTGAGAAAAAAAGAAAAGAACTCTCAAAAAAAGAATTGCAGGGCCCAAGCTGAATTTTTTGCTTTGATATATCCTGCTATACAATAGAAAACTTTAAAAAAAGACATCTTAATGGTTGATGTTGATGACACAAACAAAATTAGGTCAGCAGACAGCAGCAGAGGAAATGGCCAAGAAGCAGAGAGAAATCTCAATAGCAGAATTCTTCGAGAAGAACAGACACCTTCTGGGCTTCGACAACAAAAAAAAAGCATTATTGACCGCAGTTAAAGAAGCAGTTGATAACTCATTGGATGCATGCGAAGAAGCAAATATCCTTCCAGAGATTTCAGTTGAAATAATTGACATGCAAAACGACCGATTCAAGATAATAGTTGAAGACAATGGTCCGGGTATTGTGAAACAACAGATACCAAATATCTTTGCAAAGCTTCTTTATGGTTCGAAATTTCACAGACTAAAGCAACAGAGAGGACAACAAGGAATCGGAATAAGTGCAGCAGCATTGTATGGTCAATTAACAACTGGAAAGCCCATAAAGATTACCTCTAAAATTGCGCCAGATAAACCGGCAAATTATTATGAATTACATATAGACACAAACAAAAACACCCCGGAGATACTCGCAGATAAAGAACTTGAGTGGAAAAAAGATCATGGCACAAGAATTGAACTTGACCTGGAAGGAGTCTATCAAAAAGGAAACCAGAGTGTAGATGAGTACATAAAACAAACTGCAATAACAAATCCTCATGTTACAATAATATATACTAATCCAAAAGCAGAGCAATTCATATTTGCAAGAGCGACTAAAGAAATGCCAAAACAGGCTAAAGAAATAAAACCACATCCTTACGGAGTAGAGATAGGAAGAATGATAAAGATGCTAAAAAACACTGAAGCAAGGACAATACAGCAGTTCTTGATATCAGAATTCTCTAGAGTAAGTCCTGCTGTTGCAAAAGAGATACTTGAAAAAGCAGCTATTCTTGAAAAGACAAAACCAGCTACAATAACCAGAGATCAGGCAGAAAGAATAATCAAAGCAATAGAAAACACCAAGATAATAAGTCCACCTACAGACTGCATTTCTCCAATAGGTGCAGAGTTATTGGAAAAAGGATTAAAGAAAGAGATAAAAGCAGAATTCTATACAGCAACATCCAGGCAGCCTTCTGTATATAGAGGAAACCCATTCACAATAGAAGTCGCTTTAGCATATGGCGGAGAACAAGAAGCTGATAAAACAGTAAGATTAATGAGGTTTGCTAACAGAGTTCCATTGCTTCATCAACAGAGTGCCTGTGCAACAACTGAGGCAGTTTCAGATATAAATTGGAAAAGCTACGGTCTCTCACAAAGTCCAGGAACACTGCCTGTTGGACCCATGACCATAGCCATTCATATAGCTAGCGTGTGGGCGCCTTTCACATCAGAAGCAAAAGAGGCAATAGCACATTATCCTGAAATCATCAAAGAGATTAAATTAGCATTACAGGATTGCGGAAGAGAATTAGGAAGATATATTTCAAAGAAGAGACGATTAGGTGATGAGCTGAAGAAAAGAAGCTACATCGAGAAATATATACCTCATCTTGCAAAAGCCATATGCGAATTGCTTGAACTTAAAAATGCTGAAGAAAGAATATTGACTGAAAAGTTGAAAGAGCTGCTAGAAGAAAAAAGAGGCAAGATAAAAGATATTTCAGCAGACACTTCTGAATATGACGAAGAATGGGCTAAAATAGGTAAGGAAGAAGAAACAAAGGAAAATGAAGAAGAAGGAAACGAGCTTGATTGAGGAGATACTAAACATCTCCAAGAGAATATATGATAATGTGCTGAAAAAGAAATCTCCTAGCTTACTAATTCCTGTTAGAAGCCTTTCAAATGTATTCTATGACGAGAAAGAAGGATATTTTGAAATGACTGATCAAAAAAAAGAGAGAACCTTGAGTGCCAGCACAGTAAAAACATTTGCCCAAACATTAAAAATGATGGGCCTTTCTAAAGAATTAATAAAAACTAATGACATTGCAACAAAAAGAGAAGCATACTATGTGTCAAAAAACTGGGGTGAAGCAAGATTCAGAGAACAGCCAGAATCAGATTCTGTAATGGATGACATAGAAGCTATGATGATGGTCAACAGAGAACAGCTTGGATTCATCCCAGAAGAAAAAGGAGGAGACACAGTAGGAAATCTCATTGTTATTGAAACAGATCCTGAAACAGGAAAAAAAATTGAACACGATTGCTCAAAATTCGTCTCAGGAGCATATTCTGTACCATCATCAGTCGAAGACCTGCAGTTCAAGACAACTGCAAAATTTGTGTTGGCAATTGAAACAGCAGGTATGTTCCAGAGATTAGTGAAGCATAAATACTGGCAGAAAGCTAATTGCATACTTATATCTATGGGAGGAGTGCCTACAAGATCATGCAGAAGATTTATAAGAAGGCTTGCAGATGAATTGAAGTTGCCTGTTTATGTTTTCACAGATGGAGACCCATATGGTTTCCTCAATATATACAGAACATTAAAAGTCGGTTCAGGAAATGCCGCGCATATAAATAAATATTTCTGTGTGCCTACAGCTAAATTCATAGGAATCACTCCAGAAGATATCATCAAATACAAGCTACCTACACATCCATTGAAAGATGTTGATATAAAGAGAATAAAAGATGGAATAAAGAACGATCCATTTGTCAAGCATCATAAACAATGGGAGAAAGCATTAGATCTGATGACTAAAATGAAAGTCAGGGCAGAGCAGCAGGCTTTGGCAGCACATGGCTTGAATTTTGTGATATCTACATATTTGCCTGAGAAGCTAAAAGATCCCAAAAGTTGGCTTCCATGAGTGTTTTTCAGGTTAGTTTTTACCAAAAATTATTTAAACCAAATATGGATTTCTTTATGTAGTGCACCCGTAGCCTAGTTTGGATAGGGCGACAAGAACCTAATAAGTTCTCGCCAAAGCCTTCTAAGCTGTAGGTCGTGGGTTCGAATCCCATCGGGTGCGCTTTTCATTTTTAATACTTTCAAAGGTGAGAGACATTCAATGTGAGATGTGCGGAAAGAACTCCAAGCTTTTGAAGGCAGAGATTGAAAGAGTTGTAATGGATGTATGTTCTGATTGCGCCAAATTCGGAAAAAGAGTTTTTACTCCCACACCAATTGAGACAAAGAAATTGGAAGTAAAAAAGACACAACCAAAATCTTATTCTGAAATAGAAACAAAGGAAGTAATAAGAGACAATTTCAACAGCATAATTCACAAGAAAAGAGAAGAATTGGGGCTGAAACAAGAAGAGTTAGCCAAGATGCTAGCTGTAAAAGAATCTCTGCTATCAAAAATCGAGCAAGGCAGCATAAGGCCAAGTTTAGAATTGGCGAAAAAATTAGAGAAGAAATTGAATATAAAACTTGTAGACGAGATAAAAGAGACAAAGTTCATATCTGGCTCAGAAGATAAAGACACAATGACATTGGGAGATATAATCAAAATAAAGAAGAAATAATAGAGTTCTTTGAAAATTGCGGACATAAAAACTCTGTTTTTCTTGGTTAAATAATTATTCTTTTGTGCTATTGGCAAAACTAGACATCTGTTCTAAGATTATATTGACTATTTGATCTTTTGTGACAAAACCTTCTTGTTTTTTCTCGTTTATAATAACTGTCGGCGCAATTGTTACGCCATATATTCTTTTGACAGTATCTACTGCAGGATTCTTGGTGTCTATATCGAAGGAGTAAATATTGATATTATCAAAATTCTTCCTCGCATATGTAAGGACATAGCCTTGCTCTTCGCATTCTGGACATTGATGCTTATCATTTGAATAAAAGTAAAGTACTAATGTTCTCTTACTGCCACATTTTTGCATCATATCTTTCTCAAGCAGCCATTGCCTTATCTCTAGAATAGAATAATATTCCTTGAGATTCAATACTTCTTTGTTATCTTTTCCAAGAGCATTTTCCATGTAATCTAGCTTTGTGCCCATTTCGTGTAACTCTTCTATCAAAGGAGTAGAGTTCACAAATTTGCAAGGGTCTTTTGCAATTATCTGATACTGAATCTCTGTACCTAATATATTTATCTTTAGATCATTCTCAATATCATATATTTTCTCAATCTTCAGATTAGAGAAATATCCTCCAATGATTATTCCAATGAAGAATATCAAAGTGGTTGTTGCAAAAACTGCCAGATACTTTGTTTTTTGAATTTTTTTTCTATCCATTGTAGTATTTTAGATATACTTAGAACCCCATTTGATTTTTTTGCCTACTATTTTATAATAGATAGCAATCATCCACCAAAAGCCAAAAAGCGGCATATAAATGAGCATATAATATAAATAATTCACTTTTATCCTAGCTTTTTCTCTTGAAATCGCTTTCGCGATATATATCATGATCATGCCTAGTATAAGCATGAAAATTGAAAGATATGTGATTGAATTAAGATTGAAATAAAAAAAATCTAAGTTAGGAATCAGCATCTTCTTGATGTCAAAACCTATTGAATACCAAAGCGTAAGTGTTTTGAACCAATTCTGAGATAATTTGAATATTGTATAAATCAATAATGTCACTGTCAGACCAACTGATATCAATGAACCAGGAAGTATAAATAAGCCTAGGTTTCCGTGTTTTGAAGAAAATAATGATTTGTAGTTCAGAAGATTGTCCAAAAATCCTTTATACCATCTTAATCTTTGTTTCAGCAAAGGCTTGAAATTAGCAGGGCCTCTTGTAAATACGCACGCATCTACTGAATTTTCTATCTTATAACCTTTGCTCTGAATCCTCAATGCAATTTCAATATCTTCAGTCAATGTGTCTGTCCTATAGCCTCCATTATTGTCAAAGAAAGATTTCCTGAATATTGAAAATGGTCCTGGAGTTACATGTATTGAGTTCAAGAATGCAAATATCTTCCTCAAAAATATTCCAAAGAGATATTCTATGGCCTGAATCTTCTGCAGAAGTGATTTTGGTTTTCCTATCTTCAGTGAAGGAGTCACTGCCATTATATCAGGGTCATTAAAATATGCAACTAGTTTCTTCAATGCATTGCGATTTACCCAAGAATCAGCATCAAGCACTCCAAATAATTCTCCCTTTGCATGTCTTAATGCAAAATTCAAAGTTTCTCCTTTACCTTCGTTCCTTTTTGTGAAAACCCTAACTCCATATTTCTCATATTCTTTCGCAATATTATATGTATTGTCTATTGAACCATCATCAATAACAATAATATCCAATTTGTCTTTAGGATAATCAAGCTTAAGCAAAGACTTAATAGTTAATCTTATGTTATTCTCCTCATTAAAAGCAGGAACTGCAATAGTAACAGAAGGAAAATTCTTGACCCGAGGTGTTTTGACCCATTTCTTATTTTCATAGAGAGTTAATAAGAAGAATAATGCAGTGAAAAGTCCAAAGTAAGACATTACATAAACAAGTATTGTACCAAAGTCCAAATGCATTATTTATTCAACCCCTTTTCATCAATTTTGAAAAGCTCTATGCCCAGCTTTTCTAGATTATTCTTACCAGCACACACCTTTTTAAATATTTCGGAGTTTCTTAATAAAAAGAGCAGCCCTTGATTATCATTTTCCCATATTTCGGCTCTTGATTTGTCATCAATGAAAATATATGAAATGTTATATTTATTCTGCATCTTTCTGAATTCATTAAGATCGCTGTTGTATAATGTGAAGTTCATATCAAAAAAAATATTCTTATTAAATTCATCTGATTTTGAATATGAATCCGTCATTGTAGTCTTATTCGCATACCTCGCAATTAAAAATGAATTTATAGGGTTTGCAAAAACAAGACCATCTTTTTCTGATTTGATGCTCTTTAGGCAGAATATTGTGTTCTTGTCAGGAAACTGTTTAACTGTCAAGACCTCAAAAGATATCAATGAAAATATAAGACCGCAAAAAATAAGCAAAATAGTCATCTCTTTCAGGAATTCAACACGATATTTTCTCTTGATGAGTTTTTCAATAAAACTTGATGCATAGAATACAATTATAAAATTAAGGTAAATGTTTAATTCTTGGGATATAAAAACTGTTCCAATTATAAGCAGAATCATAATGTATAATGATATTAAGTGCGCTTTTGTGTCTTCTTGATAGAAGAGCGCAATGAAAAATAAAATTAAAATGAAAACTGAAAACCCAATAAGGCTTCCAAATTCTGTCAAGAGATTCTGATAATAAACCGACGAAAGCAAAGTTTCATATGTGAAATAGAACGGAGTTTTTAAAAAGAATAAAGCGATTATTGACATCAATAGAGGTAAAAAATAGAAAAGATAATTTAATCTGGTTCTAGAGTATATGAATTTATGCGAATAAATCACAATAAGCACAATCATTATGTTAAGCCAATTGAAGAATAAAAGCAAAAAGAATACAATCAAGAATGTTATTTTCAATAAAATATTATTTTCTTTCAGGTCTTTAAGATAAATATAAAATAAAATCAAGTCCAAAGCAATAAGCATTGAATATGGCGTTGAGTATGCAGAAAGATAGACGAAAATAGGAGAAACAACCAACAATGTGGCTGAGATTATTCTTTTTATTCTGTTGACTGCCATCTCTTTCATTATTGTGTCAAAAAAGAATAAAACTATAAGCGAGAAAAAAATAGATAATAACATTGAAGCATATTCATGGCCCAAATATTTACCGACATAATATATCAAGTAATCATAAGGAGTGTTGAAATAAAAACTTTGCTTTACAAGTGTCTTAGAATCTCCTTCTATAAAATACCCGTGCGCGTAAGCCTGATTTCCAGGAAGCTCAGAACCATTTTGAAATCTTATTAAATTTGGAACTAATCCGATTATTATCGCAATAAAAAAAATAATACATGTAATTTTCCTGCTGTTTCTCTTCAGCCAGGACTCAAACTCAGAGAATTGGTCTTTCATTATAATCAGACCTTATAGATGAACTTATCCACTATTTTCTTGGCCTCCTCTCTTTTCTTCTGATGCTCTTTCAGGAATTCATTTATCTTTTCGATAATTATTGCTTTTACTTCACCGCTCAAAAGTTTTCCTGACTTGTAATCATTAAATATCTTTTCTAGTTTCTTGTCATCTTCCTCAAAATACTTCAACCATTGGCACGCCACGTCTATTTCTGGGTTTCCGCCTTTTTTTCTGTGCTCTTCTACTGTTGGCTGGCCTCCAGAAAAAGCGTATTTGTTTATCTTTCGCTTGACTGCCTCAGGGTTGTCTGTTGTTAAAATTGCAGTATCTGGATTTGATGACGAAGTCTTGTCCTCGACTCCTGTGAGCGGAGGCATGAATTTTGCGTGAAGTATTGCCGGTTTCATATAGCCTAATTTCTCAAGGACATCTCTGCTAAGACGGAAATGCGGGTCCTGGTCAACACCTAATGGTATAAGACAAGGCCTTTTCTCTTTCTTTAGCACATTTGGCAAAAATACTGGCACAGTTTGCATTGCTGTATAGAAGATGCTGCCAATATTGTTTTGATCACTAAATCCAAAAGCAGCTTTTATGGAAGAGAAATTTATTCTTTTCGCTACTTTTATTGCTTCCGGATACATTATCCCTGCATGTTTTGTATCTATTAGAAAATGAGTCTTTTTAGGGTCAAAACCTAATGCAATCACATCAAGCATATTTTCATATGTCCATTTTTGTACTTCTTCCCAAGAGATATCCTTAAAAAGAAATTTCTCATCATCAGTGAACTGAAACCAAAGCTCAACATCGAACTTATCCTGAAGCCATTTTGTGAATTGCCATACTGAAAGGTGTCCAATATGTATTGGACCAGAGGGGCCTCTTCCAGTGTAAAGAAAAAACTTGTTGCCTTTCTCATATTCATCTAGCACCCACTTCAGATCACGATGCGCAAAGAATATTCCTCTTCTCAAAAAAGGATGCAGTTCACCTGCTATTTTTTCAATCCTTTTAAGGTCTGCGGAAGTTAATTTTTGGATACCAAATTCCTTAATCAATCTATCATAATCGATTACTCCTTCAACTTCATAAGGATTAACTATCATGTCTTCTTTCATAGTTATTATTCTGACAAGTTCATTTTTAAAGATTTCTGACCCATTTATAAAGCAAGTAGACTTAGTTTATATGCTTAAATCAACAAGC
>JBBIVF010000008.1:0-5051 GCA_037439845.1 Candidatus Woesearchaeota archaeon | reverse complement strand
TTAATAGCAGTTTGCCTATTTTTCGGAAATGAGGCTATTTTCATCTTAATATGAAATACGTCTCCTTTCCTAGCAATCCAATAGTGATTTTGGAGAAGTTTTTTTTTATCTAATTTCAGGATGAAATAAACATCATTATTTATGTAATCTTCAACATTCTTCTTTAAGATATCTTTCTGCTCTTCACTCAATTTTAAAAAAAGATTTTTTACAAATATTTGAATATGTTTAATTTTTTCTAGTCTTATTTCATATGTTACAATCTTTCTTTCATCAGGTCCTGTTGATGAAGATTTGTCAATATGCAGTTTCTCTTTTTCAAGATCAAACGGCAACAATTCTTTAAACTTCTCAAATATCCTTTCTTCATCATCTTCCGGAAAAGCAAAAACAGATAAAGTAAGATTATGCGCAAACCTATGCTTCACCATATCTGCAGTCATTATATAAAGAGAAAAAACAAACATTTATTAATATTTCCCTAAAATCTTGCTATTATGAAACATACATGGTCAATAACATTTATCCTGCTTGGAATATTTATGCTTTCTCAGCTCGTAGGATTATTGATATTAGACAGATATATTGATAAAGAAGTTTCTCAAGTTACTGGCAATTTAACATATAAACCCATCACTATAGCTGAAACTGAAATAGAAAGGCCAGAAGTAAAACAAAGCACATCCTTCATATATATCTTGCTTGGAGTTTTGCTGGGAACTTCATTAGTATTGCTGTTAATAAAATTCAGGAAACAAAACTGGTGGAGATTTTGGTTTTTATTGAGTGTGTTTTTATGTCTTACTATTGCTTTTTCTGCTTTTATTAACAAATATCTCGCAATATTTATTGCTATTGTTCTTGCATTATGGAAAATCTATCGTCCAAATATTATCATCCATAACCTTACTGAAGTTTTCATATATGGCGGACTTGCTGCGATATTTGTTCCCATATTAAATCTTTTTTCTGTTTTTATGTTATTGATAATAATATCTTTCTATGATATGTATGCTGTTTGGAAATCAAAGCATATGATTAAACTCGCTAATTTTCAGAGTCAATCAAAAGTTTTTGCAGGATTGTTAATTCCATACAAAATGAAACCAATAAATATGCATAAGAAAAAATCTAAAACAGCACTGAAAAAAAAGGTCTCTGTAAAAGTTAAGAGTGCAATATTAGGTGGAGGTGATATTGCTTTTCCTTTGCTCTTTTCCGGCGTTGTAATGAAAGCACATACTCTTTGGGAGACAATGATAATATCTTTTTTTGCTGCTTTGGGTTTGTTTGTGTTGCTTGAAATAAGCCAAAAAGACAAGTTCTATCCAGCAATGCCTTTTATTACAATAGGCAGTTTTGTTGGCTATATTGTGGTTATATTATTATAATAAAATTATCCTTTAAATATGATTCCATCTTTATAACATAAATAACATAAAATTTTATATATTTTGTAGTCAGAAAAAATCACGCTTTTCATGCATTGTATTATTTTGAATATTGTAAATAATATTTATTTGTGTATTTAATTGTTAGGGACAAAAAAATGCGTGATGATGTTACACCAGCAATGAAACAGTACTATGATGCGAAGTCGAAATATCCAGATTGTATTATATTCTTCAGAATGGGAGATTTCTATGAAATGTTCTTTGATGATGCGAAAACAGCATCAAAAGAATTGGGATTAACATTGACTTCAAGAGGCAATATAAAAGGAGAGAAAATACCTCTTGCAGGCGTGCCTTATCATGCTGTTGAAAAATATGTGGCTCAGATGATAAAGAAAGGCTATAAAATAGCCATCTGCGAACAGGTAGAAGACCCGAAATTCGCAAAAAAAGTTGTCAAGAGAGATGTGATAAGGATCATTACTCCAGGAACATTGATTGAATCATCTCTTCTTGATGCAGCTGCAAATAATTATATTTTATCTATATTCCAAGGACCTGATGATGTTGGTATGGCCTGGTGCGATATCTCTACCGGAGAGTTTTTGACATCTTCTCATACCAATATTCAGATGATTAAAGATGAAATAGTAAAACTCAATCCTTCAGAGGTCATACTTAATCTAAGTATTATAGACCCAGAAATTATTTCATTCTTACGAAGCAGCAAGTTTTATTATACAGATTTTGAAGACAGATATTTCTATTTTCCCAAATCATATAAAATTCTAACAGAACATTTTAAAATAATGAACTTAGATGCTTTTGGTCTTGAAAATAATCATTCTGAAATAATTGCTGCAGGAGCATTATTAGCGTATCTAAAAATCACTCAAAAAGTATCTTTAGAATATATTCATAAAATAAAAAGACAAAACAAAGATACCTTTATGCAATTAGATTCTTCAACCATAAAGAATCTTGAACTCCTGAGGAATTTACGAGATAACACTGAGAAAGGTACATTGTTAGAAACAATTGATTATACTTTAACTAATATGGGAGCACGTATATTAAGAAAATCTCTTATTCAACCTATGACAGACCTGATTAAAATCAAAAAAATACAGACTGCTGTTAATGAATTATTTAGATCTGCCTTGATTAGAGAAGAACTTGTAAAGCATATGGCTTATATAAACGATATAGAAAGATTAATATCAAGAATCTGTTATGGCAACTGCTCTCCAAAGGATCTTCTAGCATTAAAAAACTCATTACAGATATTACCTAAAATCAAACAAATACTGGAAAAAGTAAGAAGTGAAAAACTAATTGAATTAAAAGATCTACAAGATATGAGCTCAATTAGTGAGCTAATAGAGAAATCAATCAAAGAAGATGCGAATGTTATTATCACAGAAGGAAATATAATAAAGCAAGGATATGATCCTGAATTAGATCGCTTAAAGAATATAAAACATGAAGCAAAAAATTTCTTGGCAAAATTAGAAAATGCCGAGCGCGAAGCAACAGGTATAAAAACTTTAAAGGTTAGGTATAACAAAGTATTTGGATATTATATTGAAGTGAGTAATTCTTTCCTGGACAAGGTACCTCCGCATTACATAAGAAAGCAAACCCTTGTTAATGCCGAGAGATTTATAACAGAAGAGCTTAAAGAAAAAGAAGAGCAAATATTGAATGCAGAGGAGAAAATAAATTTATTAGAAAAAGAAATATTTTTGAACATCATAAACAAAATAAAAGAACATCATTCAGCAATACAAGAAATCGCACAGAAAATAGGACAATTAGATATAATTCTCTCTTTTGCTAGAGCAGCAATACTAAATAATTACACAATCCCAGAAGTGAATAATAGTTTTGAGATTTCAATAAAAGAAGGCCGGCATCCTGTGATTGAGAAAGCAGTTGATGTGTTTATTTCAAATGACGTGCACTTGGATAAAAAAACAAAAATGATGATAATAACTGGCCCTAATATGGCCGGAAAATCTACTTATATGCGACAAGTGGCCCTAATAGTGCTAATGGCTCAATGCGGCATGTTTGTACCTGCTAAAAGTGCCAAGATAGGCATTGTTGACAGGATATTCACTAGAGTTGGAGCACACGACGATTTGAGTGCAGGGCAAAGCACATTTATGATAGAAATGACTGAAACCGCAAATATCTTGCATAACGCTACTGAAAAAAGTTTGATAGTACTGGATGAAATAGGAAGAGGAACAAGCACATTTGATGGAGTTAGTATTGCTTGGGCTACTGCCGAATATATTACTGAAAAGATCGGAGCAAAGACACTTTTTGCAACACATTATCATGTATTAAACGAATTGCAGAACAAATATAATTCAATAAAAAATTTCAATATCGCAGTCAAAGAAACAGACGAAGAAATAATTTTCTTGAGAAAAATAGTTGAAGGCGGAACTGACAAGAGCTATGGTATTCATGTTGCCAAATTAGCAGGACTTCCTAAAGAGGTCATTGAACGAAGCAAAGAAATACAATTCAAGCTAAATCAAGATGATGAAATGAGAGAACGCATAATAATAGAGAAGAAAATAAAAAATCACGACAGGACAAGTTTGCAATATACTAAAAGTGTTCAGAAAAACTTAGGTGATTTTGATGATAATCAGGCTTGATGAGAAAACAATAAATAAGATAGCAGCTGGAGAAGTCGTTGAAAGACCAAGTTCAGTAGTAAAAGAGCTTATAGAGAATTCTATTGATGCAGGAGCTAAACAAATCTTTATTGAACTTATTGACTCTGGCTTAAAGATGATTAAAGTCAGTGATGATGGTCAAGGTATGAGCAAAGACGATGCTTTTTTATGTTTTGAAAGGCATACCACTTCTAAACTACGTGATGAAAATGATTTAAGTAATATAAGTACATTAGGATTCAGAGGCGAAGCCCTGGCGAGTATAGCAGCAGTATCTAATGTTATTATAATGAGCAAAGATGCTGCAAGCAGAGAAGGCACCTATATAGAAATTGAAGCAGGAAAATTGATAGATAGAAGAGATTTTGCAATGAATACAGGCACAATTGTGCAGGTAAATGATTTGTTCTTCAATGCACCTGTCAGAAAAAAATATCTTGAAACATCAGGAAATGAATTGAAAAAAATCATTGACGTAGTTCAAGCATTTTCATTAGGTTATGAGAATATCTCTTTTAAGCTGGTAAATAATAATAAGACAATTTTAGATCTGCCTAAATCAGACACTATAGGAAGAATAATCTCATTATTTGGAGTTGATCTTGCTAAAAATATTTTCAAAATTGAGTATTTTGACAAGAATATAGAGATACACGGATATGTGTCAAAGCCAGGATATACCAAAGCAGATAGAAGCTATCAATATATTTTCATAAATAACAGATTAGTGCAATGCAAAGAAGCAATAACTGCATTGTACGATGCTTACCATAGTTTACTTTTTACTCAGAGACATCCTGTTGCTATTTTGAAAATAAATACAGATGCTAATAAAATCGATGTAAATGTGCATCCTCAAAAAACTGAAATTAGAGTAGACAAGACCCTGAGGCTATATGAATCTATTTTTGACTCTATCACAGAAGGGCTTAAATCAGAAGGTCTTTATCTTGAGCCTACT
>JBBIVF010000007.1:0-27286 GCA_037439845.1 Candidatus Woesearchaeota archaeon | reverse complement strand
GAGTTAGAGTAATTTTATCTTTTAATTCGAACACTAAATATCTGCTGTTTGAATGAAGCTCAAAACTTAATTTTCTTGAATCAGGATATTCATTTATGTTTTTTTTCAATTCATAATCTAATTGTTGCCAATTTTTGTTATAAAAATCAAGATTATCTACAATAATCATACTGATATTAGTAGGATCTTCACTAACATTAACAACAGGTATGCCGAATTCTATATTGTCTATATCAATATTATTGGAGATTAAAGTTTGATAAATAGGAGTGAGATTATATCTTATAAAGATAGCTTTATCTTGGTCAAGAGAAAAGGTTTGTTGCTTGTCAACTGGACCATAAAAATAGTTAGTGCCTGATTTATTTACCCAGCCGAATTGTAGTGGAAGATGATCAATAGGAGCTATGTTTTCAGCACAGCTATTACTGCATTGACTTATGCAAGAGCCTTGGTCTTCATTACATATTAATAATTCTCCGCATTCAACATCATACATACACGACAGAGATTTTTTAGCAATACATTCATCATATAAAGTTTGGTTCATTTGATAATTAGATGTGCAAGTAAAGTTGTTACTTGTGCAATAACATTCTCCATCAACGTCTGTGCATGGGTTACTTATTCCTGATGCACTAGAACAAGGTAAGTTGCAGCGACAATAAAATACATTGATGCAGGTATTTGCTGAATCAATATTTGATGATGTCTGAGACCAACAACTTTCTCCATTCTGAAAACAGGACTGCATAGCACATCTAAGATTATAACAAGAGTTCCAAGCTTCGCCTCTTCTATATTCGTCGCCACAACCAGGGTTATCGAATGCACTTAGTGAGTCTGGAGACTCTAGACATGATTCACAACTAATATTATTTTGACAACAAGGTGAAGGGCCTTCAGCGTTTACAGCTTTAGAAAGTAAAACTAAAGAAATTAAGGATAAAAAAACAATAAACAATCCTAGATAAATTCTTTTCATTTGCTACCTCTTTTTTTGCATATGCTCTTTTTAAATCAAAGGTTCTTTGTATTTTTAAATGTTATGAATATTCGCAGATTTGTGTTTAAAATCTTGCTTTGCAGGTTGTTGTCAGACTACGCTTAGTCTATATTTTCTATTATTGCGGGTCCTTCCCGTAAGGAACAACCCTTAATGCAAGTACTTCTCTTCGCGCATAATCGCTTCGTGAATTGACAACAACCACGATTTTTAACTCTTTACTACTCGATTATCTCAATGCCTTCTTCAAGTATAAGGCCTTTTTTTACTTTTTCATTATAAACTATTTTATTGTAAAGGTTTGAAAAATTATTCTTTTGAGTTTTTGTGTTTGCGCCTAATACAGAGAGTATTGCAACAAGGTCTTTAGGCGACCTCATTTCATATGGGCTTTTTGCGAATGAAAATATTGATACTTTGGCTTTAAATTTCTGGCATAATCTTATGTTCTGCATTATTTTTCCTAATAACTTAGGTCTTTCCTTTGAATTAAGTATCGTGGATAAAGAAATAGCATAAATAATATCGTTATTTGCCATCATTTTTGCAGAGATATGATTAAGGCCTGAATAACGAAAATGCATTGAATCTTTTTGGTGATATGTTTCTTGGTTAAAGAGGATGTCAATTTTTCCTTTCTCTACTAATTTTCTATTATCTGAATTAGATACATTCAAGAGTGTTTTTCTTGGTATTTTGTCAGAATAAATTGCAGTGAATATCTTTATTTTTGAATCTGCGATTTTCCTTACACATTTTAGCTCTCCATAAAGAAAAACCAAACCATCATAACCTAATTTTTTAGCCATTTCAATAAAAGCATTTTCATTATTTTTTGGCTGGACTATGTCAATTATCATAAGTTTAATGAATTTATGAGATTTATAAAGGTTTTATGGTTTTTATTATTTTCTATATAGAATTTAATTTATATGGTTCATTAGTTGGCAATTTTTGCATATTTCTTGCTTTGCTGGCTCTCCACAATTCACGCAATACTTAACAATTGTGTCAGAAGAATAATATTTTTTTAATTTAGGCAGCATTTTAAGATAATTCCCAATAAGATTTTTCTTGAATCCTGGAAATAGCATCTCTACTTGATTTAGAAAATCCCTTACATGCGACCTGAAACTCTGAGTTTCATAAGGACATTCATTGAATCCTGAGATAAGACCATTCAAGAACGAGTATGCAAGCACCTCTTTTTCTGTGCAGAAATACAATGGCTTTATTCTTGGAATGAATTTCTTGTCTTTGATAATTCCAGAGAAAGGACCCAGACGAGCATTGATATTCACCTGGTTTCTCATTACATTCATCAGCACTGCTTGTGCTTCGTCATCAAGATTATGCCCTGTTGCAATCTTGTCATAGCCTCGAGAATTTTTATTCAATAAATAACGTCTGAAAGTGCCGCAAACAGTGCATGGATTAAGTTCAGGATATCTCTTCATAATAGTATCAAGAGTTTTTTTATATTTTGACTTGAATGAAATTATCTTAAACTTTATTTTATTCTTCTTACAGAACCTCTTCAAATCTTTTAGAGTATATTCACGATATCCTTTTATTCCTTCATCTATAGCAAGAGCATTGATTTTATATCCTAATCTTTTTAATACAAACATTAGTGTCGTCGAATCTTTTCCTCCTGAGGTTGCTACTATTAACTTGTCTTTTTTGTCAATGAGTTTGAATTTTTTTATGGTGCTCTCTACTTTTTTTTCAAAGTACTTCAAAAAGTGTTTTTCACAATAGCTAGGCTCTGAGAATATTGCTGTAGAATTACACTTTGAACATTTCATTAAAGAATGTACTGAGATGCATTTTATATATATTTTGATATTTTATTATTCTTATATTGTTCTTATTTTGTATGAAATATTGTGCTGCTATATTATTTTATACAGAGGCGCCTGAGATTGATGCAATACAACAATCTTTAAAAACAAAATTAAATTACCCTTTTTTATGCTTGGAAAAATATTTTTAGGTCTTGCAATGCTTTACAATCTGCACATCTGTGAAAAATACTCTTTTAGTTTTGATAGCTCGCAGTCCTTTTTTGATTTTGAGGAAGTAGAGAATATGAGTGTTTTTACTCAAGAAAATAAGGATTGCGCTTATACCAAAGAAGAATCATTGTCTTTGTTAAAGAATAATACTGCTCTTTTTGAGGAATATGTATCTGGAAACTTTATTAGATTAGAAAATCTGGTTGACTGCTTGCTGGATATTTTAGAAGAGCAATACTCAGATACAGAAGAACTGCATAACCTTAAAAAAGAATTAGTTTTGCTTCATCTCAATCAATCTAATTTAATTGATAACGAAATAGCTGCAAGAATAATCATGAGAATAGAATCAGATGATAATTTCTTTAAGCATATACTTAAAAATTATTATGACGATTTTGATATTATATATACAAGCCTCCAAAAAATGAATGATACTGAGTTTCTGAATTTTTATATAAATACCTCCATAAGCAATGCCTTGCCACTAAAACCAGCAGAGAATAAAGAAGAATATGGTGCTTTAACAAATATTATAGAATACTCTCCTGATTTTCTAGCTGTCAAAGCGTTTTTAGATAGTAAAGAATATGCAAAATCTAATATCCAAGAGGATTTAAGAGAATACTATAAAAACTGGATTGAAGAAATTGAAGAAAGAGATTTTAGCCGCCTGAAATAACAGAAAGAAGTTTTATGTTGTCTTTGTCAGTGAGTTTAATATCTTTGGTTATTAGGACATTATTTTTCACAATCAGTACTGTTTCTGGGTTTATTTTCAATTTTTTCAATAGCTGAGCTACTGTGCCATTGAATCGCAGATTTATACTTTTATTATTTTTTTCTATAAATATCTTCATTTTTTTAAGAAAAATATTTCTGTTTTTATATTTTATTTATGATTTATAGACAAAACCAATAGGAAGCTTGTTTCCTTTATAGAATATCTGGGAACAAGAAGAATCATCCAGGTCAATTTTATAAAGATTATAAGTAGATATTATTAATTCAGGAATCTGATTTTTTGACAGGCCAAAAATATGACCAAGTATGCATCTGTTGATAGAAACTGTGCCTATAATTATGTTCTCTCCTTTCAAAGAATCAATGAACGGAGCTACTCTATTCATGACATCTTCATAACTCTCTCCTTGAGGATAACTCCAGTGATATTTGTCTTTCTCTCTTTCAATGTAAAGGTCAAGATGATCTCTTTTGAATTCTGACCACTTGATATTTTCAATGCTTCCTGTTCTAATATCGTCCAATGCATCTACAATTATCATCTGCCTTCTTGTGCTTTTTGATATGATTTCTGCTGTATGCATTGTCCTTTTTAACATTGCAGTATAGATGAATTTTATGTCATGATGCTTGACTTCTTTCTGAAAAAATCCGGCAAGTTTCTTTGCATTATAAATACCTATTTTAGTCAAATCAGAGTTACCTCCTATTCTTTCTTCAAGATTTGCGAAAGTCTCTCCATTTCTGGCAAGATAAAGTATGTTTGACATTGCTATAAGAATGAACAATTAATATAAATATCTAATTATTTGTACTATGGAAATTAATCATAATTTAGATGCTTTTTTTCTGACTTCCTCAAGCCATTTCTCACGTTTCTCTTTTGTTGATGTGATTATAGGGCCATATTCCATTATTTCGCAATGATGTATGCCGCAGAATTCTAATATTGCTTTTCTTATTATATGATGGCCTGCTGCTTCTAGAATTATGCGATAATACCATTTAGGAGTATCCATTGTAACTATAACATGGGCAGTCTTGCCTGATAGTTTCTTTACCCAATATCTAGTGCCTGGCTTGTAGCTGAACGCAAATCCAGGCAAGAATGTTCGTTCAATGAAACCTTTAAGCAAAGCAGGCATTGTACCCCACCAAGTTGGATAAACAAAGACAAGATGATTTGCCCACTTTATGTCGTGCTGAGCTTTTTTAAGATCAGGTTCTAGCTCCATATTTTTCGCGTAACCATAATGAAGAATAGGGTCAAATTTCAACTCTCCTAGATAAAGTTCTTTGACTTCTGCTCCTGATTGCCTAGCGCCTTCTGCATATGCTTTAGCCAGTGCTGCACAGAAACTTCTAGAATTAGGATGCCCTAGAATTATCAGCACTTTTTTCGGCATTTTAACTTATCTTCTTTAATATGTCGCTTATGACTTCATCAGGTGACTTGCCCTCTTTTTCTGCTTTGAAGTTTAATATTATCCTGTGCCTCAACACTGGATAGGCCATTGCATCTATATCAGTATTTGAGACATGATGCCTGCCGTTAATCAAAGCATGAGCTTTTGCTGCAATTATTAATCCTATTGTTGCTCTAGGTGATGCGCCAAATTCTATCCATTCTTTGTATTTTCTTGTTGAAACAACAATACCAAGCACTCTTTTTTTGAGGTCATTTGCAATAGGCACTTGCCTGACAAGATTTTGTAAATATCTCAGAGAATCTCCGCTCATTAGTTTCCTGACTTTTGCTATATCCTTGTCTGTTGTATATTTTTCCAGTATTCCAAACTCTTCTTCAGGAAGAGGATAATCAACTTTAACTTTGAGCAAGAATCTGTCTATCTGTGCTTCTGGCAATGGATAAGTGCCTTCCATATCAATAGGATTTTGGGTGGCTAGTACAAAGAAAGGTTTCTCAAGCTCGAATGTTTCATTGCCTACTGTGACTTGTTTTTCCTGCATTGCCTCGAGAAGAGCTGCTTGTGTCTTTGGTGTTGCCCTGTTAATTTCGTCTGCTAAAACAATATTTGCAAAAACAGGCCCTTTCTGAAACTGGAACTCCTTCTTGCCTGATCTTTCCTGTATGACATAAGTTCCAATTATGTCAGATGGCATAAGGTCAGGAGTGCATTGTATTCTTGAGAAATCAAGATCTAGAATCTTGGCTATTGTCTTGCAAAGCATTGTCTTTCCTAATCCGGGATAAGATTCAAGAAGAACATTTCCATCACAAAGGATGCCAACAAGCACCTGGTCAATCACATCATCTTGGCCTATAATAACTTGATGTATTTCTTTCTTCATCTGATCAAATGTGTCTTTTATCTTATGAACATAGCTTGAGTAATCCTCTCTTGGCATTTTTTCACCTTTCTTGCATTATTATCATGTTATTTATAAATTTTTATCATAATATTCATATCATCTCTTTTAATTTCAAGTTATATTCTTTGGCAAGCTTTGATTCGAATGGTTTTTTCTCTTCACTTATTAGGTCCTGCTGCACTGATACCTCAACAGGAAATGTCTCATCGCTGAAATAAAGCTCCTCTTCCTCCTTGATATTATCAAATGTTATTTCTGACACCTGGGGAGTGAGTTGCAGGAAAAGTTCAGGGTCATTTATTTCTATTAATTTAGGGTCTCCATATATCTTATTGTCTTCTTTAAGCTCAATTTCAGGAAGTTCTACAAAAAAATCATAGACTGAATTTTTGATTTTATCTAGAGGTATGCTAATCTTTACTATCTCAAAATTGAAGAAACCTGACATTATCACCAATATGGATAGAGAAAAGACAATAACGACTTTTATAATTGCGGATTTATAATTAAGAAGATTGCCTGAAGCAAAGTCCTTGACTCTGCTAAGCACCTGTTCGAAAAGTCCCAATGTAATTAAGTTTTTTGTATTTATATTGTCTTTTGCTGTTCTCAATATCTCTTTTAATTCAGGATTTGCTTCTTCTATCCTCTTTAGATCCAATTTTCTTTTGTTTTCTATGAAATTGACTATAAAATATATTATAGCCGCAAAAACAGCATAAAAATAATCAAGACCAAAAAGCATGAAAATGAATTGACAAAACAAGAAGACAATTAATGAATTTAGTATTGTGGTGAATAGTATTATTTTGATGGTCTCTAACTTTATCTGTTTTAGCGCCTTTTTTAGCGGCTTATCTGGTGTTATGATTATATCTTTTTTCATCTTACGTGCAATTAGACTCGCAATCGTCTAGGTCTTCTTCACATGTTTCTAGCTCTTCTTCGAGCTCTGCATTTTCTGTTCTGCAGGTCTGAAGGTTTATGTTGGCAGAATCCAGTAAAGCTTTTGTGTCTAAATAGTTTTTCTTGTAAAATGTTACTTCTTCTTTGGCTTTTTTCAAGTCTGCCTGCAATGAGGATATCTCTTTTTCCTTGATTCCTACTTCTTCCATTTTTTCTTTATAGATGTCTTCAAAACTTTCTATATCTTTTGAACTCATATTTAGCTGCCTTTGCGCTTGAGAAAGCTCTTCTATATATCTTGAAAGGTTCTTCGAACAAATAGTATAATTTTTTGCGATATTTGCTGCTTCTTTGTTTAGTTGTCTGAATTCAATATTATATAATGTTGAAAGAGCAACAAGACTTATTAACAATATTATGACTAAAAAAAACATGAAAAGATTCAATTTCCGCTTGAAAAAATCAGTCATCTTCAATCATTCCATTCAAACACTTTTCTCATCACAATTTCAAAGAGGAGCAATAGCATTGCTGCGAAGAGCAATGGCCATCTGTAAAATTTCTGTTCTATTTTTTTTCTTTGAGAGACGCTCCTCAAAAAATCCAATATATCTTTGGTTTGGTCTATTTTAAATAGTTTTCCTCCTGTCATCTGGACTAGATTCTCTAGATCTTTAGACATACCCAAACTCCTGTATTCTTTTGGATAATTGACTGCATATTGCTTTTCCATTATCTTGCCAAATCCTATATTTGAGGGCATAAACACAGCAGAGTATGTGTCTTTCTCTTTTTTAATGAAATCAAGAGTTGTTTCTGGCAATGTTTCTGCTTTAACAACTATCTCCATGGGGTCCTTGAGCCAGCCGTCTGCTATGCTTACATAATATGGTTTCTTTCTTTCAGGGTCTCCAACAATCCAATTACTTGTTCTGGAAATTAACTTTGAATTTTTTTGGTCTAGCAGCATTCCTAGTCCATTTGTATCAAAAGCATTAAGCGAAGCTACTCTGCCTAATCCGAAATTCCATACAGTCAAGGCGGGTTGGCCATTGTCTGTTACCACAAGAAGTTTGGACGTGGCTTTTGGTATTACCTGATTATAAGCATGTACTTTTGCATCTAGCTGAAGCTGTTTTGTGATGAAATGATTTGGGTCAAGGATAGTAAGACCAAAAATTCCTGAGGTCTGTTGTTCTTCTTCCATATCTCCGAAAACAAGACCTATCTTCTGTAACTCATCTGGCTTTATATAAATTCCATTTCCTATTTCAGCAATTTGTTTCATCATTGCTTCATTCGTGTCTGCACCAACACCCACTGTGTAGATTTTGATATTTTCTTTTGCGACTTTTTTTGCTGCTTCAATTGTGAGGGGATAATCGTTTCTTACAGTACCTTTTCCGTCTGAGATAAGAATAATGTTTTTTGAGCCTCCTTTTTTTAGAAGCATTTCATACGAACCTAGTAATGCCTTGTGAAGAGCAGTCCCTCCAAAAGAATTCAGCCTGGATATCTTATCTATTATTGTCTCATAGTTGCTGCTTAGCGGAACAACATCCTGGACTTTAAAGGCATTAGAATTAAAGGCAAGCACTCCTATGTTGTTTGATTTGCCTATTGATGATTTCAGCATTGTCAGTGCAAGTGCTTTTTCAATATCTCCTTTAATGTTCATTGAGCCATTCTTAAAATACTCTGCAGTGCTGCCGCTTATGTCTATAGCGAGAACAAGATTGACATTGCCTTTCTTTTTTTCTGCTGCTCCTACATAGACAGGAAGAACTTGTTCAATAAACTTATTTTTGTATGCACCTCTATCAAAAGAATTCATTCCTCCAATAACAAAGAGTCCATTTCCCTCTACAAGATAATCAAAAAGTGCATCATTATTGCCTATTGATTGCTCTGGCATATCATTGATTATGATTGCATAATAATCATCTAGTTTAGACTGCATTACACTTTCTTTATCTATTCTGTAAAGTGTGGAAAATATTAGCTCTACGGGGTCATTTTTTTGCGTAATATAAAGAACTTTTGGTCTTTCAGTTACAGTAACTGTCTTAAAAAACTTGTTATTTATAGGAAAATAATCCTGGCCGTGAAGCAGGGCTTCTATTGTATGTTCTCCTTCTGTTAATCTTTGGGTGAATTCTAAAGAAGTATCAGTGGTATGAGTGTCTATGACAGGCTTGCCATCAAGCAGCACAGTCACATAGAAATCCTTTTGGCTTAATGCATTTATTTTTATTCTGAAAGTGTTTTCTACTCCTGCAACTGTCTTGCTTGGACCGATAACTTCTATTCCTGCATCATTTATTGAAGTAGAAAGGTCTATTGCGCTTATTGTAACATTTAAGCTAGTAGCATATGATGCTACATCTGTTAGTTCTATACCTCTTGTTGCTTGGCCATCAGTTATCAGCAGGAGGTTCTTGCCCATCTCCATCTCTTGTAGAATAGCATCACCGAGAGGAGAAGTTTCATCCTCAGCAATTGTCCTGAGTTCAAGCTTTGTCTCTTTTTTCAATGCATCTAAGAGAGGAGCTGTATCATATTTGAATATAGACATTGATGTTGAATTGTCAATTAGCACTTTCACAGTAGGTGTGCCTTGTGTTTTTGTGATATTTTCTTGAAAAGGCGAGGCTAAAGCAAATATCAAAAGCAGCACTATTAATACCCTGGAGGCAAAGACAAGCACTCTTAATTTTCTTCTTCTTTGCTTGTATCCTTCTGTTAACCGCTCTTTTTCTTTTAATCTGATGAAATTTTTAGATATAAGGAAAAATAAAATAAAGATAGCGGGAATTATGAGCCAGAGATATTTCGGATACATAAAATGTATCATCAGAAATCACCTCTGAACTTTACTAGGAAAAGCTCAAGCAAAAGCAATCCTAGTATTATAAAGATGACTGTATTTGTTATATCTTTTGGCACTTTTCTCTCTGTCTCGACTTTCTCTGTGCTTGCTTTCTTATATTCAAGGCTTTTTGCGGCTATATCGCTTTCTTTGTCATTTAACAAATTTGAAGAATAAGTGATTGAGTTAATAGTATAGTAACCGGCTTCATCTAGATATATACTGGTATCTTCAATAGAAGATTTCGGAGTCTTTATTGTTGTCTTTTCTTCAAAATTCAATATTTTTCCTGAATTTAGGTTAAGATCTTTTATTTCTTTTATATCAAGCATTTTTTCAGTAGCCCTCTTCCAGAAAATAGGATAATATAGATTGAACTTGAAATCAGAATAATCATCAATTATGCCGTAATAAAAAACATAACCTTTTCCTAATTGTGTGTATGCAATGATAGGTGAATTATCAAAAGCAGCAGTAGCCAATACAGTTGATTCTTCTTTGGACTCTGCCTTAAAATATTTTTTTGTATCCCCGAACTCAATATCTCTTGTTATCTCGTTTTCATTTTCAACCTTGATCAAAGTTCTGTTAGAGAAAGAGCCTAATTGCACAGGAAGATATGTTGCTATTTTTGTGTTTTTTGTCTCTTCATAAGGTATGTATATTATGGCTTTTCCGGCTTCTACGTTTTTTAGCGGCGCGTCATAAGCGCTTGGCAGCATTAATTTAGGTATAAAAAAATCATAAACTACAATATCATAATCATATCTCGAAGGAAAATCAGGAGGTGTGGTCACATCTACATTAAAATTAGGCAGAATGCTTAATGCGGTATAGAGGTATTTGTTAAGATTATTGCTTATTATCAAAACACGTATTTGTCTAGAAGATGGAACTGCAACATAGACATTATTGTCTAACATAAATTCATCATTAGGCGTCAGTTTTATGATAGAATTAGTTTTGGGAATATTGAACTCAAACACCTCTATTTCTTTGGGTTTTAGTTTGAAATTCTTTTTCTCATCTCCAAGAACTAATGAGAAACTTTTCTCTGAATCGAAATAATTCCTTACCCAGACTTTAAGTTTATCTTCAGTGAAATCCATATCAATTATTCCTGCATTTCCTTTTTTAGAACCTACTGAAATAAATTCAGTTGCAATGCCTCTTGATTCAAGCACGCTTTTGGCTGTTTGAAGGTCATTATCGCTAATTGTTTCAATAAAATCAGATATTACCACAACTTTAGGGTTTTGTTTTTGAGCAGCAACATCTCCTCCAAATATAACTGCATCATATATAGCTGATTCTGTTGCGCTAGGAGTTAAAGTGTTTAGGAATCTCAAGGCCTCAAATGAAGTCATGTCTTCTGCAACGAGTTCAGGCGAATTTTTTGCTAATATCACTGTGTTTCTTGCACTCAAAGAATCCTTGGCTTTTGAGATTGCTTGCTCGAATCTTGTTCCTGAATTCTCTTTTGTGTTCATGCTTGCAGAAGCATCAATTACTATTATTGAATTATCTGAGACTTCAGTTTCTTTTACTGTAAGATATGGTTGTGCGATTGCGCAGGCCAATAAGATTATAAGCAAAAAATGCAAAAGCGCTATTGGGTCTCTGGTGAATCTCTGAAAAAATGACTTGCGCTGTATTGAGCCGTGCTCTTTCATCAAAAACATTATGCTGGGTATTTTCTTTTTTTTTGGTTTTGGTCTTGTCAAATATATCAAAATCAGCGGAACAAGCCCCAATAATGCATAGAGACCTACTGGAAACATGAATAATTGAGATATAAGGCTAGCGAGTGAAATCATAGACTATTTCATAAGTCTTATATTTATAAATATTATCAATAAATATTATTAAAGAGATGTGGTGAGAAAACATTTTTTTGAAATAAAAATAGTTTTATCTATATTTAAGAGAGTTTAATTTAAAAAAGCAATAAATAACAGATTATTAAATTTAATTTCTTTCTTTTCTTTGCTCTCTCCATTGCTCATATTCATAGTTACTGTTAAAGCTTCTTTCTTCTAGATCATCTCCATTATATTTCAGGTATGAGTCCAAAGAAATCGATTTATGAAGATAATCCTTGTAATAGTAATCATAACCATAATACCTTGAATTATATTGATTATAGCCATTGCCACAATGCCAAGAAAGGCATTCATCAGAGAGACCATTATAATAATAATTATAATAATTGCCATAATAATATCCATAGTTTTCATCATTATCAGTGCAATCATCATAACAATCAGAATAGCACTCAGAATCTCCGTAACTGCAATGGTTTTCGCAGTAATCCTGACACTTATTTTCTAATTCTTCTTGGTGCTCATCGCACATGTCAATGCAGTCGCTATAACAATCATAATCATTGTACCTGCATGAATCTTCACAATAATCTTTACAAGATTCATAACCCCATCCGTCATAATATCCGTATGGCGCATCATATTCAAAATCAGAATACACATCACCATTGACAATGTAGTAATAGTTGTTGCCCTTTGTTCCATAAACAGAATCATAATAATCAGGGTCATGAAAATAATAATATCTTTTCTTTAATTCCCTGTTCACATAATTATAGTATCTGTTGTCATTCCTATACCTGTATTCATCATAGGCAAAATTATTGTAATACTCAAACTCATCTATGTCTCTATCGTTGATATTAATTATTCTTACATCTTGCCAAATATCAGAATTATTCACATTATTTGCTTCTATATCTAAATCAATGTTTGTCTCGAATTTTGAATCTGAATTGAAATAATGTTCATACGCATTCACGCTTAATCCAACTATCAACAAGATAATTATGTAGAGGAATTTTTTCATTTTAAAGCTCCGGCACCCCTCTTAAGTTGGGATGGTTAATCATTATAGATTTAAAAAGATTTTCATAGACCTTTATTTTCATCAATATTAAGATACTAGAATATCAAGAGCAGAAAGGTCATAACCGACAATAATAAGATTCTTGTAAATTAATTGTGGAGAATCTGATAGGCCGGTTTTCTCAAATATTTCAAGAGCTATCTCTTGCTTGCTCAGGTCTTTTTTTTCAAAGGGTATTTTTTTTTGAATTAAATATTCTTCAATCTTTTTTCCGAATTTGCAATCAGGAAGACAGTAAAGTTGAGCTTTTTGTTCTTTTTTTTGTTCTTTTTTATCACACAATTTGTTTTCCATATTAAAAATAATATTTAATTACTATTTATAGTTTTTCATAGAAAGATTTCTTAAAACTAGTAAGAGATAAAATAAAATCTAAATAATATTATTTTCTATATTGTAATTATCATTGTTTAGGAAATATTTAAAAATATGTTATTATTCCTAAGTGGCTATAATATCATTTATTCATAATCGTTGAAGGTATGCCTTATGAAAAAAATATTCCTGTTTGTAATGCTATTCTTTTTGCTGTTTAGTATATCTACTTTTGGTTTTAATTTCAAGATAGACCAACAACAATTTACACAGTGCTTGTGTGGAAAATATTCTGTGCCTATAACCATTGAAAACACAGGTGTTTCTAAAGAAACTTATGATATTGGTCTAGGCGGCAAAGATGCTGGCAATGCCTGGCTGAGTGAAAATCATTTTTCATTAAAGGCAGGAGAAAAAAAACAACTTATATTGAATTACACTATTCCTTGTGAATCAAAAGAATTCTTTGAATTAACACTAAATGTTGAAAGTGATAATGAAGCTCAACTGATAAACTATCAAGTTATGCTAGGAAAATGCAATAATGTATATTTTGTTGTTGACGCGCCTACTGATACATGCTCTTGCACAGAAAAAGAGATAAAATTTCTTATAACGAACACAGGTTCATTTGATGAAAGCTATACAATTGGATTAACAAGTTATAATGAGTATGCTGAATTAAAAAAACAGAAATATGATATCAAAGCAGGAGAATATGTGGTTGATTCTTTTAAGCTGAAATTGCCTTGTGAAAGAGGGGCTGAATATGATTTTGCTTTACAGGTTACTGCAGAGAAAAATAATCTGAAGTCAGTAGTTCCGTTAAATTTTGATTTTGACTCTTGCGGATTCCAAATAGAAGAAAAAGAAGAAAAGACTGAAATTAATCCTGTTGTACTTATGCTGCTCATTACTGCAGGCACTATGATAATTCTTTTGATAGTCGCCATAATAATATATCAAGTTTTGAAAGAGCATAAAAAAGCTAAGAAAAGAGATGATTTTATCGAGGAGCAGATAAGTTTGGAGAAGCATAAGTATGATGATGAAATAGAAGACAAGTTCATTACTTTGGAAGAGCTTGACAAGGAACAACAAGAGCTTAAGAAGGCCAAAATCAGCAAAGAAGGTAAATATGAATATGTATATGATGAGAAAAGAGATTTTTTTAGAATATTGAAGTTCTTCAAGTGGCTTGCTCTTGGGGTTCTTATAGTTGCTTTGCTAGGTGCAGGTATATATTTCATATGGAAACAATCACAAACTGCATTGGGATATTTAGGATATGTTTTCTTAGGCGCTATGCTTCTTGTTTTATCAATAGTTTTGATAGAAAGATATTGGAAGAAAAACAAATTAGAAATAGTACAGTATGAGCCTGAAAAAGAAAAGAAGAAAAAAGCAATAAAAAAAACTCAGAAAGTTGAAATAATAGAGACGAAAAAATATAGTTGGAAAAATATTTTGGGTTGGATATTAGTAGGTTTAATAATCATAGGCTCTCTTATTGGAACATATTTTATAGGATACTTTATCTATGGCATTGTGGGTTGCTCTGTTTTAGTATTGATAATAATTATTCATACTATCTATCTTTACAGCAAAGAAAAAATCAAATTTGAAATAGTGGAAAAAGATGAGAGTAAGACTGAAAAAGAAGAAGTAAAAAAAGAGAAAAAATATAAGAAAAAAGACTCCAAAGAAAAAATAGCAATTAAAAAATTTAGACTGCCTAAAAAAAGATAAATTATTATTTATGAATTTTTAATCTGTTCAAATTTTCTTCTGCTCTAAATACTGATAACTGAAATCTGAAAACTGGGGATGCCGGGATTTGAACCCGGATCTACTGGTATCACCCAATGAAGTCATTGGCTTGCGCCTCATCGCTCCAAATTGCCTGGAGCCAGCAATGATAGCCAGATTACACCACATCCCCTATAATGTGTTATGATGAGGCTTAGAAATTCTTGCATATTTATAAAGATGTTGGTGGAAAAAAATAAAAATAAGCTTAGAAAAATCTCTAAAATATGAAGAAAGAAAAAATGATTAAAGAAAAAAAAGATTGTAATGAAATCTGTAAAGATTGTATTAAGTTTGAAAGATTCCAGAAATCTTGTTGGGTTTATTGGGAAAACAAAAAGTTCTGTACGCAAAAAGTTAAAACAATAGAATCTTGGGCAGAAAAATAAACACTACCAAAATAATTCTAGCTAACTATTATTTTTCCCTGAGTTGGAGGATAAGCAGATGAATACCAGACATATACTCCTGTTTCATTGAATATCCAGGAGTATCTGCAATTCTGTTTGCAATTCTCTAAAGTGTTTTCTGGATGCCAGGCATCTTCTACTTTAATGACAATAGCATGATTGAAATTGTCCATATTTATCCATGTAACTGTTGAGCCGACAGGTATAGAAAGTGTTTTTGTGCTTGGCTTAAATTTGTAGATTGTTATCTCAAAATTTTCTCCTGCTGGAGCAGTTTCTGGCTCGTTTTATGTCCAATTGCCTTCTGTTTGATTAAGTGTGGCATTTTCTTGACTATCATTTACATTCTGTGATGTACCTATATCAATTATTTGATCTTCTGGAAGTACTTGAACTTCAGTTTCAGAACTTTCATTTTCAGATATCTCTTGTTCAGAAGGTATTTCTCCTATAGAGGCATTCTTATCTATTTCTTCTACTTTACTTATATTGCTCTCTACTTCCTGCTGGTCGTTTTTTTTGCATCCAAATGCAAGTAGTAGTAATAAGATAATAAATAAGACAAACATGCCTTTGAATTTCATAACTTCGCATAGATTGCTTGCTTTATAAATATTTTGTTCTAAATATATGATAAAGAAAATATAATAAAGAAAATAAATAATGGCAGTAAAGACTATATTATTGATTTTTAGTTTTTTATTATTTTTTTATTATTGTTATTTTTTATTATTTTTTTATATTTATTTTTCTTATTAATTATTTTTATTATTTTTTTATTGTTTTTTTTATTATTATTTTTCTTATTTTTTATTATCTTTTCATTATTTTTTTCTTATTATTGTTATTTTTTATTATTTTTTTATTATATTTATTTCTATTATTATTTAGTTTATTCTTTATTTTAATTTTTTATTATTGATTTTAGTTTTTATTTTTTATTATTTTTTATATTTATTTTTCTTATTATTTTTATTTTTATTATTTTTCTTATAATTTATTTGTATTATTATTTATTTTATATTCCTTATTTTCCCTAATTTAGAATTATAAAGAATTATAAAAAAAATGAAATTAAAAATTAAAATTTTTAACAAACTGAAATCTGTGTCCACTTGAAGTTAGGTGTTGCAACCTGCATTCTGTTTTCGCCGGCTTTCTTGAAATGGACATTGTCTAATGTGCACGTCAAAGTTGTTTCTGCTGCGATTGAATCCTGATTGTCCCCACAATTCAAGTTTGCCAGATTTACGCCATTGAAATTTATAGCAATCACTTTACTTGGGCTGACGATAAGTCCTTTCTTGATGAAGAAAAGCTCAAATTTCTCTGGGTTATAGACGTCAAACTTTAATTGGCCAACTCTCTCCTTGTCAGTCAATCCATTGACATTCTCACAGAAAACATTCTTTATGAGTTGAGGAGTGCCTTCTTTAAGTACAGCATCCTGACTCCATTCATCAGTCACTTCTTTTGTAGTGGCTTCTGTTGTTGCTTTGGTTTCTTCTGTTGTCGGCTCTGTGACTGCTGGAGTTTCTGGCGCGACTGGTTGTGTTGGTTGAGCTGGTGGCTGTTCAACTTTCTTGGCGCATCCAATCACCAATAGCAAAATCATTACTGCAACAATACCAAGCAAATAATTAATCTTCATGATATTTCACCTCATAACTAATTCATAACTATATAATTACCTAATAGGATTTGTTTATAAAGGTTTTTATAGACTACCTTAATATAAATATTTCGATTTTTAGGCCTTTTATTTATATATTACAGTTTTTTATTTTAAAATCCTGAAAAAAACATCGAAAATAGGAGTATCGGTTGTTATACTAATAAATTTCGCATTAATGCGGTCACAAAGCTCATTTATTTTCATTGTGTGCTCTTCCATCTTTTTTCTCATTGATTGGAGCTGCCTTTGGCTGATGTATGTTCTTAAAAGGCCTTTTGTTTCAGAATCCTCCAAAACAACATCTCCTTCTGCAGGCATGTTGACTTCTTCTTTGTCCAGAACTTGTATAGCTATTAATTCTGTTTTCTTAAAAAGTTCTAAAACACTCTTAAGTTCTTCAATATCATATAAGAAATCTGAAATTATCACCACCAGTGATTTTGATGTTATTGCTTTCTTGTATGTAAATAATGATTCACTAAGCTTTGAAGATCCTTCTGGTTTTTTGTTTTGGAGAATCTCTAATATGCTTATTAATTGGTTTTTTCCTTTTTTGGCTTTTATTGTCATTAATTTGTCAGAGAATGTTGAAAATTCAAATCTTTCATTTTGTCTCATGGCCATGTAAGCAAAACCCAGACCTAACATTGCGCCGTATTCATACTTATTTATTCTTGAACCGAAATCCATTGAGGAGGATGCATCTAATATTATATGAACTTCGAGATTTCTTTCCTCTTCAAAACGCCTTACAAACAAATCTTCTGTCCTTGCATAGACATTCCAATCTATTGTCCTGAAATCATCACCTGCAGCATATTGTTTGTAATCCTGAAAAATAAGGCCAAAGCCAGTATATTTAGAGGATTTCTTTCCAAAATGTTTTGTAAGAATCTTCTTTTTTGTGACTATCTCAAACCTGTTCAGTTGTTTGAGAAAATCTATATCTATCATTTTTTCGTATGGTTTTTTGATTTGAGTTTTTTATTTATTTTATTTAGTTTTTTGCTATTAATCACATACAAGATTACACCGCTAAAGAACATTAAAGCAAGAATTGTTTGAGTATATATCTTTACTTGAGGCATATCCAAATAGTCTCTCAGGAATTCAATGAAAAACCTTATTCCTCCCAACATAATCATAAAAAGATATGTTATTTGGCCCTTGAATTTAGGTTTTTTGATGAAAAACTTCAATATTACGAAAATTGAGAGGTCCATTAACATCAGATAAATTTGAGTAGGGTGCACTGCTTGTTCTGCTCCAGGCACAATAACACCCCAAGGCAAATTTGTGGCTATGCCATAATCGTCCCAATTTACAAAACAACCTATTCTTCCAATACCATAGCCTAAAGCCACATAAGGCAAAATAATGTCTGAATATTCAATGAATGATAGTTTGTTTTTTCGCATATAAAAGAAAATAAGTAATGACGCGACTATTAAGCCGCCATAAGATACCATGCCACCTTCCCATACAGCAAAAATCTTTAACGGATTTTTAATAAAATAAGGCAGGTCCATTACTACAAAAAATAATCTAGCACCGAATAATCCTCCCAGCAAGGCAAGCATGAACATATTTTCAAGATGCTTAGAATTCAAGTTTCTTTTTTTGAATTCTCTTATCAGCAAAAAATAAACTATCAAAGCACCCAAAGCTACAATGAACCCCCAAGAAAATACATTGAAATCTCCAATGCTGAACAAAACAGGATGAGGAGTATGTTTTATCATGAATCTAAAATAATTGTTTAAATATATAAAATTTTAGTTATATCCAATAGAAGAATATCTTAAGAAGATACATAAGACCTATGCCAAATAAAAGCATCAGAAAATTAAGCAAGGAAATCTCCGGTTTTTGATGTTTTCTTATTTCAGGAATAAGATCAGACACAGCAATATAGATAAAGCCTCCTGCAGCAATAGGTAGTATGAAAGTCATTGAGATATCTCCAAATCTTGCGATACTAAAACCTACAAAGCCACCAAGAACCGCAAAAAGAGCAGAGATGAAATTCATAATTATTGCTTTTTTTACTTTAAAGCCTGCATACAGCAATACTCCGAAATCGCCGATCTCTGAAGGTATCTCGTGAGCAGCAAGTGCTATACTTGTAATAATGCCTATATTCACATTAATCAAAAATGCTGATGCTATTATAAGACCATCCATAAAATTATGAACTGCATCGCCTATAATATTCATATAGGCAAAAGTATGAACATTGCATTCACCTTCATGACAATGCTGCCAGTGCAAAATCTTTTCAGTGAGGTAATAAATCAGGATTCCTGCCAAGACATAAATAAAAATAATATCTGGCCTGCCTTTTTCTAAAGATTCAGGAAGCATATGAATAAATGCGCCACCCAGCAATGTGCCTGCTGAAAGAGCAACTAAAAGTATTAAAAATTTTTTGAGAATTTTTTTCTTTAGAGAAAGTGTTAAAACTCCAACAAAAGACAAAGCACTTACTATTAAAGTTGAAATGAAAATATAAAAATAAATATTCATTTTAAAAAATGAAAAAATTTAACCACAACCGCCTTGTGGTGTTGATGATGTTGTTGCTGCCTGAACATTTGCGCATTCTTTAGGCTTTGTGTCAAAAGCAGCACACAATGCAGCTTGATAATCTGCCGGAGCTCTTCCTCCATTATATTCTTGTCCATCAATAAACACTGTAGGAGAACCTGAAACTCCTAGAGCTTTGTTTAATTCAAGCTCTTTTTTCAATAGAGATTCTGCATCTTTCTCGAAACAGTTCTTTATCTTGGCAGTATCTAATCCCAGCGAAGTTGCAACTCCTTCCCAGCAAGAATCTGCGTTTGATGAGCTACATTTTTTATTCATCTCCAAGACAAATTTGAAAAATGCATCCATTCCCAAATCTCTTGCCACGCAAAGTTCTCTCACGTCTTGATTGAGTTCCTGTATTCCGTGCATTGAGCAATACTTGTTTTCCTTGTCAAAGCAATACTGAGGATAACCTGATGCGTAATTTGAATAGATTACGTATCTTGGGTTGAAATCTGCATAATTCTTCAATGCCTGATAAACTGGTGCTATTCCTTCTTCAGCTTGGTTACCATAAGGACAGTAACTCATGACAAAAAAGTCTATCTGAGGTCTGTTGTCTCCTAAGGTAACTCCTATCTTCTTATAGAACTCTTGCCTTGCTGTCTCAGATATAAAGTAAGATGCACCTGTCTGGGAATCCAGCAATTTATAGTAATTACCGATTTTTTCAAATGCTCCTGCTAATCTTGGATTTGATATCCAAGTATTGGTTTTTTCAACAGCATTTTCAAAAATATAAGCTGGCGCATATACAATGTTCATATCTGAAATGAATTTTTTTGCTTGTGAATCTGTTACATCAAGTTCAATAAATTCTGCTCCTTTGAATAACTGCTGGGTAACTTGTTTTATTCTTGTTGTATCACAGGAAGTGCATTTTTTGTCATTTATGATATAAACTTTGAATTTTATAGGATCTTTATAAACGCATTTTGCATTTTCTTTTCCAGGATTTTCACACACAGCATCTTTATTTGGCTGAGCCGGACAATCTGAGTCCTGTGCGCAGACAGGTATGCCTTCACAAACACTATGTCCTGTGAGATATGCGCAAATTGCTCTGGTGAATGAAAGTTCATCTCTTCCTGATGTATAGTCCTTGCCCTCGAATTTTATAGTAGGAGAACCTCTTGCCTGTGCTATTGCTGCTTTTGTAGTTGACTCAGAGAAAAGCTGTTTTCCTTCTTGTTCTTTACAACTAAATATTTTATCTGCGCTAATACCTACTTCCTTTGCACAAGGCTCTACATTGGCTACTAAATCAGATGGATTCTTGTTTTGGCAGAGTATGAAATCATACAATGCTTTTGGATAATATTTCTTTACACAAAGTTGCACAATATCTCCATCAACTTCTTTTTGTCCGTGAAGACTGTTCATAGTGCCATCTGCTCCAACACTTCCAATATATTCTATATTGACATTTATATCATCACCAAATTTCTTGGCTGCTGGAAGAAGGCCTGTTTATGCTTGTATGCCATAAGGACATTGAGACATCACATAGAGATCTATATTCAGTTTGCCAGATGGCTGTGTTGAGCCACCTTTGGAGAATACTATAATCAAAACAATCACAATTAATGCTAATACCCCGATTGCTACGTATATTCCTGTCTTTGGGATTTTTGTTGTCTTGGGTTTCTTTTTTCTTGAATGTTTTGCATGATGCGATGCCTTGTGTGAAGCATGCTCATTGCCGTTCTCGTTTTTTGTCATTTTATTGACACCTCCAAAAAAAAAACGGTTTTTTTATTGACTGATAATTGATAACTATCAGATTCAGATAGTTCTGAGACTATCGATTCTTTTTAATATTTTATGGAAAATATCTCCTACCCCTTTTTAAACCAAATAATATGGAGAGTAAGGGTTCCATTTAAAAAGATTTGGTTTTTAAAGCAAGAAAACTATATAAAAACCATATAAGTAGAATTAAAGGATGAATACTTATGAAAAGCAAAGATATTGTTAAGGTTGTTAACGAACTGCTCAATATCCTGAATGAAAAAACCTTCACTGAGCACTCTGAAAAAAATAGCGGAAAACGAGACTATTCCCAATTCAAATATCAATTCCTGAAAAAGAATTTTGATGGTAAGATATTATTGTTGAAAGAAGGAATAAAAGAAAATCTGAAAAACTCAAAAGAAATAAACCAGAAAATTGATGCTTACTTGAAAGAAAAAAAATATTCTGAACTTAAATCATTTCTAAAAACAATAGAGAATAAAGTCAATGCCTTTGAGGAATTAGATAGTGATGAAGAGAATACTCAGAAAAAAACAACATCATTGACTCAAGCATTCAGGCTTCCGAAGAAAATACCTGATGCTATCAAAGATGAGATGCTGGCAGACATAGAAGAGATGAAAAAATGTTTTGAAAATGAATGCTATAGGAGCTGTATGATAATATGCGGAAGATTGCTTGAAACAGCATTGCACAGAAAATATTTTGAGGTCACTAATAATGATATTCTTGAAACAAATCCTGGTATTGGATTAGGAACATTAATAGCAAAGCTCCATGAGAAAAATGTAGAGTTTGAACCAGGGCTGAAAGAGCAGATACATCTTATTAATCAGGTCAGGATATATTCAGTGCATAAAAAGAGCAAGGTATTCATACCTAGCAAAGAAAAGACTCAAGCAGTAATGTTCTTTACTTTGGATGTGCTTAACAAAATTTTTAGTTAATTTTAAATATTAAGTTGTTTAAATCAAAGTCAAAAAAATAAAAAATTGAAATGAAAATAAAAAAACAAGAAAATAAAAAACTAAAATCAGAAAAAAATGAGAAAACCTAAAAAAAGTAAAGTTAATAAATTCAGTTTAGAGCAAAAAAAAGATCCTGCAAAAAAGTATATGACAATATTCATAAGTGCTATAATGATACTTTCAGTTTTTGCATTTGCATTGAGTTTTCTTGAATCAACAGACAGGATAAAATACAATGGCCTTACATTCAAGCTCACTTCAGATAGGCTCTGGAAAACAACTTTGAATGAGAAAGAATTCTTTTTTGTCAATCCTCCTACTGAGCTACAATACATTCAAGTAGATAATTCGACAATAGATTTTCTTAAAGAAAAATATGTGTATTATATGACATATGATTCTAATATGTCAAGCAAAGAATATGCTGCTTTATCTATATTTTTATATGCGCAGAACTTAGAGAATATTAAAGTAATAATACCTGGAATGACCTCTGAAAATGAATTTAATATGAGCATCATTACTTGCTTAAATGCAACTGAATCAATTCCGGTCATAATATTTAAAAATGAGTTAGAAAACAAAACAGAAGGTATAATTAGATTAGACAATTGCGTCTATGTGTTAGGAGGTGGAATAGAGCAATTGCAGGAAGCAGAAAGAATGCTTTATGGAATACTCGGAATAATATAAGAGGTGAAAAAATGATGAGAACACATACTTGCGGAGAGTTAAGAAAGAAAAATGTCGGAAAAGAGGTGACTCTTTGCGGCTGGGTACAATCAAGAAGAGATCATGGAGGAATAATATTTGTTGATCTTAGGGATAGATATGGTCTTACCCAAGTGGTATTTGACCCTGCCCATAACAAAAAAGTACATGAAGAAGCAGATAAATTAAGAAGAGAATGGGTAATCAAGGTAACAGGAAAAGTAAGAGACAGAAAAAAAGGAATGATAAATCCCAAGATGAAAACAGGAGAAATAGAGATAATAGTCAATGAATTGGAGATATTGAATGAATCAGAAACTCCTCCAATAGAAATAGATGATAATAAATTAGCTAATGAGGAGATGAGATTAAAATATAGATATCTTGACCTGAGAAGACCTCAGATGCAAGCAAATATGGCCCTGAGGCATAAGGTAAAGTTAGCTGCATGGGAATTTTTAGATAAGAATAATTTCCTTGAACTTGAAACACCTATTTTGATTAAGCCCACTCCTGAAGGTGCTAGAGATTTTTTGGTACCTTCCAGACTTTATCCTGGAAAATTCTATGCACTGCCTCAATCTCCGCAATTGTATAAGCAGACCTTGATGGTGTCTGGATTTGACAGGTACTTCCAAATTGCCAGATGCTTAAGAGATGAAGACCTGAGAGGAGACAGGCAATTTGAACACACTCAAATAGATATGGAAATGAGCTTCATTGAGCAGGAAGACATTCAAGAGATGGTTTCTAAACTGATGATATATATATGGAAAAAAGTTCTGGGTGTAAAGTTGAAATATCCTTTTCCAAAACTTACTTATTATGAGGCAATGAACAGATTCGGATCAGATAAGCCAGATTTGAGGTTTGGGTTAGAGCTTTGTGATTTAACTGAAATTATTAAACAGTCTAATTTTGAAGTTTTTAAAAAAGTAATAGAAAAGAAAGGAATTGTGAAATGTCTAAGAGTGCCTAAAGGAGGCAAGTATTCAAGAAAAGATCTTGAAGAGCTTGAAAAAATAGCCAGGACTTATCATGCAAAAGGTTTGGTATGGTTTAAAGTCACTGCAAAAAAGGAATTAGAAAGCAGCATGGCTAAGTTCTTTAATAAAGACATACAAAGCAAGATAATTAAAGAAACAGGTTCTGAGCCAAATGACTTGCTGCTTCTTGTAGCAGATAAATTTGATATTGCGTGCAATGCACTTGGTCAGATAAGGCTCTTCATAGGACAAAAAGAGAACCTCATAAAGAAGAATGAATGGAAATTCTGTTGGATAATAGATTTCCCGATGTTTGAATGGAATGAAGAGCTAGAGAAATGGGAGCCTAAGCATCATCCTTTCTGCATGCCTAAGAAAGAGCATCTGCAGTATCTTGAAAAGGATCCTGGTAAAGTTCTTGCTACTCTTTATGACCTTGTCTTGAATGGAGCTGAACTTTGTTCTGGTTCAATAAGAATAAATAGGCCTCATATCCAAGAAAGAGTTTTGAAAGTAATTGGCATGGATCTTTCTACTGCGAGAAAGAAGTTCGGTTTCTTGATTGATGCTTTTAAGTATGGAGCTCCTCCTCATGGCGGAGTTGGACTTGGGCTTGATAGGATAGTTGCAATGATGATAGGCATAACAGACATCAAGGAAGTTATTTGCTTCCCGAAGAACAAGGCAGGCCAGAATCCCATGGATGGCTGTCCTATTGAACCTGATTCTAATCAACTAAAGGAATTGCACATTAAAGTAGACATAGTTAAAAAATAGTTTTTTATTTTATTTTTTTAGTTGAGTTTTTTATTCTTTTTTCAATTTTTTTTTGAATTTTTCATTAACCTATATTTATTAACGTATATAATTCTTTATTCCTTATAACTTTTGATAAATTTGTTATAGAAACTCTTGAATTCTCCTTTTGAAATGCTCTCTCTTATGTCTTTCATCAATTGCTGTATGAAATATAAGTTGTGCAGGGTCTTTAAGCGATCTGCCAAAAGTTCATTAACTTTTGTGAGATGATGAATGTATGCTCTTGAATAATTTTTGCAGACATAACAATTGCAATTCTCATCAATGGGTCTTGTGTCTTCTCTATATTCTTTCCTCATTAATCTTAAGTTGCCTTCTGATGTAAATAATGTATTATGTCTTGCATTCCTGGTGGGAAATGCACTATCAAAGATATCTACGCCTAATGCAACTGCTTCCACAATGTCTATTGGAGAGCCTACTCCCATTAAATACTTGGGTTTTTTTTCATCGAGATTATCTAGAGTTAGTTTTATCATTTCAAGCATCTGTTCTCTGCCTTCACCTATGCCTAATCCTCCAATAGCAATACCATCAAAATCCATAGCATTTATGAATTTAGCAGAATATTGCCTCAGTTCAGCAAATGTGCCTCCTTGGACAATACCAAAAAGAAGCTGGTTCTTGCCTGTCTTTGTCTTAAGATTATTGAAATGATATTTGCATATTTGAGCCCACCTGTGTGTTCTTTCTGTATGCTCCTTTACATACTCATACTCTTTTTTATAATAAGGAACTGAATCTAAACACATTATGACATCAGCCCCTATTTTGTGCTGAAATTCAATTGAGTCAAATGGGGTACATAGAACATTCTTAGAAGCGAAAGGGTCAAAGAAAATTATATCGTGCTCATTTATGCTTTTCAAGAAATTTCTTGCTATCATTTGAAATCCGCCTGAATCAGTAAAAATCAAATTCTTAAAATTCATAAATCTGTGAATGCCACCAAACTTTTCAATTGTTTCTGAACCAGGCCTGAGATTTAACAAAAAACCATTACATATTATTGCTTCTGTGCCTAGGCTATATAATTCTTCAGGAGTTATGTGTTTGACTGCGCCTTTTGATGCAACAGGCATAAATAATGGAGTCTGTGCCTGTCTGCCATTTACTGTTAAGAGACCTGTTCTTGCTTTTCCCTCTTTAGATAAAATATTGAACATGAAAAAAGAAGATTTATAAACTATTTATAAAACTTGTCTTGAAGTTTTAAGAAGATTTAAAAAATTCAATTGATTCACTTCTGAGATGGAGCCGCTTTCTTTAGATACTATTATTGATTTGTGCAAAAAGGATCATCAGTTACATAGTTTTTCTAAAAGATTGAATGCTTTTGTTTTAGAAGATGCTATTGATATTGATAATGAGTATGAATTCCTAAAAAAAAATCTTAATGTTAAATATCATAATTCACTTGAGACAGTCTATGCGTATCATCTTGCTTCAAGAGAAGAATATAAGAAACTATCAAGATTACTTGAGCCTGTTGATATAGGGTATAAACAAGCAGATTGGAAAAACTCAAAAATATTGGCACGAACAGTGAATAAAGCAGCAAAATTCAGCTCATATAAAAAATATAAACTTTATGCAAAGATAATCAACCTGTTCCTTAAGAGAGAGAATAGATTCTTGTATAAATGGGATATTATAGAATTTATAAAAAATAGATATGTATACTCTAAGAGTAAATTAGTAGAGCATGCTACAGAAATAGTAAAAGAAAACCTGGACTATATCATAAACAAAATAGCGTCAGAATATGAAAGGTCAGGCAATTTCATGCATACGATAAAGGTGTATAGAATAGAGATGCAGAATATATTCAAGAATAAAAAAAACATTGAAAATCTTAATAATATATTGAAAATAACAAGAAAGTTAAGAGATTTAGAAAGAGGATGTTATTCTCTGCTTGATGAAAAAGAGAAAAAATGGATACTTGAGAAATATTGCACCACAGAAATTAAAATTGAGGAAATAGTAAAAATATTCAATAAAACAAAATTCAATAATTTAAATAAGATAAAAATCAACAAAAACACAATCTATAAGCTAATAGACAAAGAGCTTGGAAATTTTGTCAGAAGAAGATTGCTTAATCATCGCATTGCGTATGAAAATTATTGTCATGCGAAAAATATAATTGAGCCAGTGCAAGAGCCTCTTGCTAAAGTTATACTCTTTGTGGATTATAAGAACAATAAGAATAATGTCATAAACTAATTCTCAGAAATATTTAAAAACAGTTCAAAGCTTACTTATTAATATGGCTGAAAAATACATAAGTATCCAGGAGGCTATTGAAATAGGCACAGGTAAAGTAAATGTGCGTGGATGGGTATGGAGAGAAAGGGGCTCCAATAAAATAAAGTTTATTGTATTGAGAGATTCTTCTAATATCATTCAATGTGTAATTGAAAAAGATAAAGTTGGAGAAGAGAAATTTGCCATAG